>NZ_CAJJIE010000013.1:0-100024 GCF_905187535.1 Streptococcus mitis | reverse complement strand
AGCTGAACCAAAAGAAACGACAGATATCCAAGGTAAAGAACAAAACGGTAAACCTGAATTCAAACCAGGAAACCCAGAAGTGCCAATGGATGACGAAGTGCCAGCAACCTTCGAAGATGGAGCAACAACTAAAACTATTCCAGGAGAAGGAACTTACAAAGTAAGTCCAGATGGAACAGTAACGTTTACACCTGAGAAAACATTCACAGGAGTAGGAACAGGAGTAACAGTTAAACGTGTAGACAAGAATGGAACACCAGTAACAGCTAAATACACCCCAACGGTAACGCCAGTAACCCCAACAGCAGATCCAGCTGAAACAACAGATATCCAAGGTAAAGAACAAAACGGAAAACCAACCTTCAAACCAGGTAATCCAGAAGTACCAATGGATGATGAAGTGCCAGCAACATTTGAAGACGGATCAACTAAGAAAGTAATTCCAGGAGAAGGAACTTACACTGTAGCCAAAGATGGAACAGTAACATTCACTCCAGAGAAGACCTTCACAGGAGTAGGAACAGGAGTAACAGTTAAACGTGTAGACAAGAACGGAACACCGGTAACGGCTAAATACACCCCAACAGTAACTCCGGTCAAACCAACTGGCACACCTGCAGTATCTGAAGGTCCTAAAGGTCAACCACAATCAGGAATTCCAACATTTACACCAGGAAATCCAATTGTTCCAATCGATGAAGAAGTACCACCAACCTTCGAAGATGGAACGACTACGAAAGTAGTACCAAATGAAGGGACATATACAATCGATAAAGATGGTAAAGTAACCTTCACTCCGGAAAAAGAATTTACAGGTAAAGCCAAAGGTGTGACGGTCAAACGTGTAGATAAGAACTGGACATCAGTTACAGCTAAGTACACTCCAACAGTACGTCCAGATACTACACATGTTGATAAAGATGGAAACCCATTATCACCATCAGAAGATGGAACTAAACCATCTAAAGATATCCCAGGATACAAAGTAGTTAAAACTGAAATCGACGAAAAAGGAAATACAAAACACATCTATGAAAAAGTGACAACAAGTCACAAAGATAAAGATGGTAATGTAATTCCAAACTACCCAGTTGAAGAAGGAGAAAATCCTAAGAAAGATATCCCAGGCTACCGCTTCGTAGAGACTAAGAAACTTCCAAACGGCGATACAGAGCACGTTTATGAGAAAGTTAAGACAAGTCATAAGGATAAAGACGGAAATGAGATTCCGAACTATCCAAGTGAAGATGGAACAACTCCTAAGAAAGACATTCCAGGTTACCGTTTCGTAGAAACTAAGAAACTTCCAAACGGAGATACAGAACACGTCTACGAAAAAGTTAAAACTTCATTCAAGGATAAAGAAGGTAAAGAAATTCCAAACTATCCAAGTGAAGAAGGTGAGCAACCTAAGAAAGATATTCCAGGATATAAATTTGTAGAGACTAAGAAGCTTCCAAATGGCGACATCGAGCACGTCTACGAAAAAGTTAAAACTTCATTCAAGGATAAGGAAGGCAAAGAAATTCCGAACTATCCAAGCGAAGAAGGTGAAACACCTAAGAAAGATATCCCAGGTTACCGCTTCGTAGAAACTAAGAAACTTCCAAACGGCGACATCGAGCACGTCTACGAAAAAGTTAAAACTTCATTCAAGGATAAAGAAGGTAAAGAAATTCCAGGATATCCAACAGAAGAGGGTGAGCAACCTAAGAAAGATATCCCAGGTTACCGCTTCGTAGAGACTAAGAAGCTTCCAAATGGAGACTTCGAGCACGTTTACGAGAAGATTTCAAGTCCATATATTCCTCAACCAAATCCAGGTAAACAAACTACAACAACTTGGACAGATGAAAAAGGAAATCCATTGAAACCAACGGAACCAGGTTCTAAAGAGCCAGGAACAATTCCAGGTTACGAATACGTTAAGACTGTGACAGATCCAAATGGAAATATCAGACATATCTTCAAGAAAGTCGAGATTCCAACTCCAAGACCAGTTGAACCAAGTCAACCAGTACAACCAGTTTCTCCACAAGAGCCAACAAGCCCTGAGAAACCAGTAAGTCCAGACATGCCAGTAGTACCTGAGCAGCCAAAACAACCAGCAACACCTAAATATGTTGAAGGTCAAAAAGAGTTGCCAAATACTGGTACAGAAGACAATGCTAGCCTAGCAACACTTGGACTTCTTGGAGTCTTGAGTGGATTTGGACTTGTAGCTCGCAAGAAGAAAGAAGACTAAGCTTTCTAACTGACATGATTTGTTTGCAATGAACAGATTATCCTTAAAGCTGATGAATCGAATGATTCATCAGTTTTTTGGCTATTCTGGCTACAGAGTGAGTAGCGAAATCGGGCTCTTTGGGAGTAAATAATGATTATACTTTCATATTTCGGAGAAAATATGGTATAATAGAGAGTAAAAACTTTGAAAGAAAGAAAAAGATGAATTTAAAAGATTATATTGCAACAATTGAAAATTATCCTAAGGAAGGCATCACCTTCCGTGATATCAGTCCTTTGATGGCTGATGGAAATGCTTATAGCTACGCTGTTCGTGAAATCGTTCAGTATGCTACTGACAAGAAAATCGACATGATCGTGGGACCTGAGGCTCGTGGTTTTATCGTGGGCTGTCCCGTTGCCTTTGAATTGGGAATTGGTTTTGCACCTGTTCGTAAGCCAGGTAAATTGCCACGCGAAGTTATTTCTGCTGACTATGAAAAAGAGTACGGGGTTGACACCTTGACTATGCATGCTGACGCCATTAAACCAGGTCAACGTGTTCTTATCGTGGACGACCTCTTGGCAACAGGTGGAACTGTTAAGGCAACCATCGAGATGATTGAAAAACTTGGTGGTGTTGTAGCAGGTTGTGCCTTCCTTGTTGAATTGGATGAATTGAACGGCCGTGAAAAAATCGGTGACTACGACTACAAAGTTCTCATGCATTATTAATGAAAAACAGTCCTTAGGGCTGTTTTCTCTACATTAGGATATAAAAATAGGCTATAGCTAGTTAGAGAAAAACTATAATTGAAAACTATATCTTCTTGCAGTATAATAAAA
Organism: Streptococcus mitis; assembly: GCF_905187535.1. Lineage (GTDB taxonomy): Bacteria > Bacillota > Bacilli > Lactobacillales > Streptococcaceae > Streptococcus > Streptococcus mitis_BS. Next base: position 96,952 of record NZ_CAJJIE010000013.1, on the reverse strand, counting down.
GGACTAAGTGTTTGAATTTTAGCTTCAAACGCATGCAATTATTCCTGAAAGAGTACAGTTAGGAGAGGGTTATGCCGATTCGAATTGATAAAAAATTACCAGCTGTTGAGATTTTACGGACAGAGAATATCTTTGTTATGGATGATCAACGTGCTGCCCACCAAGATATCCGTCCCTTGAAGATTTTGATTTTAAATCTTATGCCAAAAAAAATGGTGACAGAGACTCAGTTGTTGCGCCATTTGGCTAATACGCCCCTACAACTGGATATTGATTTCCTCTATATGGAGAGCCATCGTTCTAAGACAACTCGTTCAGAGCACATGGAGACCTTTTATAAAACCTTTCCAGAGGTTAAGGATGAGTATTTTGATGGGATGATTATCACGGGTGCTCCAGTTGAGCATTTACCATTTGAGGAAGTAGACTATTGGGAGGAATTCAGTCAGGTAATTGAGTGGTCTAAGACCCATGTCTATTCGACGCTTCATATCTGTTGGGGAGCTCAGGCGGGACTCTATCTCCGCTATGGTGTAGAAAAATACCAGATGGACAGTAAGTTATCAGGTATTTATCCTCAGGATACTTTAAAAGAGGGACACCTTCTCTTCAGAGGATTTGATGATAGCTACGTATCACCTCATTCACGGCACACGGAGATTTCTAAGGAAGAGATCTTAAATAAAACCAATCTAGAGATTTTATCGGAAGGACCTCAGGTTGGGGTTTCGATTTTGGCCAGTCGTGATTTACGAGAAATTTATAGTTTTGGGCATTTGGAGTATGACCGTGATACCTTGGCAAATGAATATTTCCGAGATCGTGATGCAGGTTTGGATCCTCATATTCCAGAAAATTACTTTAAGGATGATGATATCAACCAGACACCTTGTCTTTGTTGGTCTTCATCTGCAGCCCTCTTTTTCAGTAACTGGGTAAACTATGCGGTCTATCAAGAGACGCCTTTTGACTGGAGAAAGATAGAAGATGATGCATCTGCATATGGGTATTTATAAGAGGAATTATGACATATTTAGACGCTTTTAAATCAGGGAACTTGGTTTTACCGAGTGCCCTGCTCTTGCATTTTAAGGAACTCTTTCCTTCCAGCGACGATTTTCTGGTCTGGCAATTTTTCTATTTGCAAAATACGACAGGTTTGGAAGAAATGTCCCCAAGCCAGATTGCTGAAAGGATTGGCAAGGAAATTTCAGATGTCAACCAGGCTATTTCCAATCTGACGGAGAGGGGACTGCTTCAGTATCGAACCATCGAATTGAATGGTGAAATTGAATTGCTTTTTGATGCTAGTTTGGCTTTGGAACGTTTGGATAATTTGCTTGGAGCAGCTCATTCAAGTTCAGACCAGTTGACACCTCAAAACCAGCTCAAGGATTTGGTAGAAACTTTCCAGCAGGAATTAGGGCGCTTGTTGACCCCTTTTGAGATTGAGGATTTGACTAAGACACTAAAAGAAGATGGGACCAGTGCTGACTTGATTAAGGAGGCTCTTCGTGAAGCGGTTTTGAATGGCAAACCAAACTGGAAGTACATCCAGGCCATTTTGAGAAATTGGCGCCATGAAGGAATCAAGAGTGTGGCTCAAATTGAGGCTAAGCGGGCAGAAAGAGAAGCAAGCAATCCTCAGTTGACACAGGTATCGGCAGATTTCAGAAATGCCATGGATCTCTGGAAGGATTAATCCATGTAAGCAGGCTTGAAATCCGAGTAAGATTTGCAAGCTGTGTCTAATTGTGATAAAATAAATAGAAAATAAATTGAAAAAAGAGGTATGTGAAATGTCACGTAAACCATTTATCGCTGGTAACTGGAAAATGAACAAAAATCCAGAAGAAGCTAAAGCATTCGTTGAAGCAGTTGCATCAAAACTTCCTTCATCAGATCTTGTTGAAGCAGGTATCGCTGCTCCAGCTCTTGATTTGACAGCTGTTCTTGCTGCTTCTAAAGGTTCAAACCTTAAAGTTGCTGCTCAAAACTGCTACTTTGAAAATGCAGGTGCTTTCACTGGTGAAACAAGCCCACAAGTTTTGAAAGAAATCGGTACTGACTACGTTGTTATCGGCCACTCAGAACGTCGTGACTACTTCCATGAAACTGACGAAGATATCAATAAAAAAGCAAAAGCAATTTTTGCAAATGGTATGCTTCCAATCATCTGTTGTGGTGAGTCACTTGAAACTTACGAAGCTGGTAAAGCAGCTGAATTCGTAGGTGCTCAAGTATCTGCTGCATTGGCTGGATTGACTGCTGAACAAGTCGCTGCCTCAGTTATCGCTTATGAGCCAATCTGGGCTATCGGTACTGGTAAATCAGCTTCACAAGACGACGCACAAAAAATGTGTAAAGTTGTTCGTGACGTTGTAGCTGCTGACTTTGGTCAAGAAGTTGCAGACAAAGTTCGTGTTCAATACGGTGGTTCTGTTAAACCTGAAAACGTTGCTTCATACATGGCTTGCCCAGACGTTGACGGTGCCCTTGTTGGTGGTGCGTCACTTGAAGCTGAAAGCTTCTTGGCATTGCTTGACTTTGTAAAATAATTAGTAAGTAGCAAAAGCTAGGTGGAACAGCATTCAGATGTCTGTTCCATTTTTTATAAGGGAGGAAAGATTGAAAACAAAGATTGGAAAAATTGGATTAGCAAGTATCTTTTTACTAGGATTAGCAGTTAGTCATGTAGCTGCAGATGAAGCTGAAGCGAAAGCGTCTTCGGAAGAAAGCAGTGTTCAAGCTTCTTCTAGTAAGGTAGAAGAAAAGAAATCAGAAACAACAAGTCAAAAAGAAGAGAAAAAGGTTGAGACTTCTTCTAGTCAGCGTCCTGAGAAAAAGGAAGAAGAAAAAGAGACTCGTGCTAGTAGTCAGAAAGAAGAAAGCAAGCCAACTTCAACATCAGCCCACTGGGAAGGCGACTTTTATGTGAAGGCAAATGGTTCAAAAGCTAAGAGTGAGTGGATCTTCGATACTAGCTACAATAGCTGGTTCTATATAAAAGCAGATGGTCGTTATGCCCAAAAAGAATGGCATGGAAACTATTACCTCAAAGCGGGTGGTTACATGGCTAAAAATGAATGGGTTTACGATAACCATTATAAGAGCTGGTTCTACCTCAAAGCAGACGGTTCTTATGCAGAACAAGAATGGCAGAAAATTAATGGCAAATGGTACTATTTCAAGAAGTGGGGCTATATGGCTAAAAGTCAGTGGCAAGGAAATTATTTCTTGAATGGTCAAGGTGCCATGATGCAAAACGAATGGCTTTATGATAATCATTATAAGAGTTGGTTCTATCTTAAGGCAGATGGTTCTTATGCTAATGAACAGTGGCAAAAGATTGATGGAAAGTGGTATTATTTTAAGAAGTGGGGATACATGGCTCAAGATGAGTGGCATGGAAACTACTATCTTACTGAAAGTGGTGTCATGGCAACAGGTGAGTTAATCATGGACGATACTCGTTATACTTTTGCCGATTCAGGGGAACTGAAAGAAAAGAAAGCCTTGAATGTTGGTTGGGTTTATCGAAATGGACACCGTTATTTCTTTAACCATCGTGAAGAACAGGTTGGAACTGACCGTGCTAAGAAGGTTATTGATGTCAGTGAGCATAATGGCCGCATTAGTGATTGGAAAAAGGTTATCCAGGAAAATGGGGTTGATGGTGTTATTGTGCGCTTAGGATACAGCGGTGTAGAAGATAAGGAATTGGCACATAATATTCAAGAATTTAATCGACTAGGCATTCCTTATGGTGTTTATCTTTATACCTATGCAGAAAATGAAACAGATGCTGAGAATGATGCTAAGCAGACTATTGAACTCTTGAAGAAATACAAGATGAACTTATCTTATCCAATCTACTATGATGTTGAAAACTGGGAGTATGAAAATAAATCTAAGAAAGCTCCAGCAGAGACAGACACTTGGGTTAAAATCATCAATAAGTATATGGAAACCATGAAGCATGCTGGTTACCAAAACGTGAAAGTTTATAGCTATCGTCAGCTTTTGCAAACTCGTTTGAATCATCCAAATATTTTACAACATGTAAACTGGGTTGCAGCTTATACGGATGCGCTTGATTGGAACAATCCTCATTATTCAGGAGAAAAAGGATGGCAATATACTTCATCTGACTCTCTTAAAGGGATTCGAGGGCAGGTTGATGTCAGTGTCTGGTATTAAGCTGTAAAACTGAGAAAGAGAGTGGGACAGAAATCGGTAATTCGTTAGAATTTGATTTCGTCGTACCACCTCCGCACAGTTGAGTAGGGCTGTAAAAGCTGATGAAATCAGCGTAGTAGAGCCCACTCAACTACTGCGTCTTGCTTGACAATCCAAAGATAATTGAGAGGCTAGGGCTTTTGTCCCAGCCTCTTTTCTTTATTTTATCTCTGTTAAGAGAGTTTGAAAGTGACTGGGTTTCATTCTAAAAAATTCTTAAATTATCAGTCTATTGCAACTTTTCTCATGTGAGTCATTTGGCTTGCTATTGGTTTTCCTTAGTAGTATACTAAGGTAGTAATCATTAAGAAGTGGTTACAAATAATAATGAATGAGGTAAAATAAAATGGTAGAATTGAAAAAAGAAGCAGTAAAAGATGTAACATCATTAACAAAAGCAGCGCCAGTAGCATTGGCAAAAACAAAGGAAGTATTGAATCAAGCTGTTGCTGATTTGTACGTAGCTCATGTGGCTTTGCACCAAGTACACTGGTATATGCGTGGTCGTGGTTTCCTTGTATGGCATCCAAAAATGGATGAGTATATGGAAACTCTTGACGGTCAATTGGATGAAATCAGCGAACGCTTGATTACACTTGGAGGTAGCCCATTCTCTACATTGACAGAATTCCTTCAAAACAGTGAAATCGAAGAAGAAGCTGGTGAATACCGTAATGTTGAAGAAAGCTTGGAACGTGTTCTTGCTATCTACCGTTACTTGTCAGAACTTTTCCAAAAAGGTTTGGATGTCACTGATGAAGAAGGTGACGATGTGACAAACGGTATCTTCTCAGACGCTAAAACTGAAACTGATAAAACAATCTGGATGCTTGCGGCAGAACTTGGACAAGCACCTGGTTTGTAAGAAACAAGACAACATAGATAAATCTGTAGGAAAATTCTTACAGATTTTTTCTATTTTGTAAGCTATTCCAAACCAGTCTTTTTTTTAGTTTTTTGATAAAATAGTACTATCAGTAAAAAGGATGGAAGCATGACTAAGAAAATCGTAGCTATTTGGGCCCAGGATGAAGAGGGTGTGATTGGTAAGGACAATCGTCTGCCTTGGCATTTGCCAGCAGAACTGCAACATTTCAAGGAAACAACTCTGAATCATGCTATCTTGATGGGGCGCGTGACCTTTGATGGGATGGGGCGTCGCTTGCTTCCAAAACGGGAGACCTTGATTTTGACACGTAACCTAGAAGAAAAGATAGATGGAGTTGCTACTTTTCACGATGTCCAGTCTGTCTTGGACTGGTATCAGGTTCAAGAAAAGAATCTCTACATTCTCGGTGGGAAGCAGATTTTTCAGGCTTTTGAGTCCTATTTGGATGAAGTGATTGTGACTCACATTCATGCTCGGGTGGAGGGAGATACCTATTTTCCTGAGGAGTTTGACTTATCTCTTTTTGAGACAGTTTCAAGCAAATCCTATACCAAAGATGAGAAAAATCCTTATGATTTTACCATCCAATACCGCAAGAGAAAGGAAGTCTAATGGAACGTAGTATATTTGGTTTTTTCACAGCTATGCTGTGTTTGGTCTGCTTGCTTGCAGGGGCACAGGCTTTTCGTAAAAAGCGCTATGGACTTTCTGTCCTGCTCTGGTTAAATGCCTTTACCAATTTGGTCAATAGTATCCATGCTTTTTACATGACCTTATTTTAGATAGAATGACAGTATAGAATAGAACGGAAGGAAATCATGCCTACAACTAGGAATAATGATATGATGGTTTATTGCTCATTTTGTGGCAAAAGCCAAGAAGAAGTACAAAAAATAATTGCTGGGAACAACGCCTTTATCTGTAATGAATGTGTGGAGTTGGCCCAGGAAATCATTCGTGAAGAGTTGGCTGAGGAAGTCTTGGCAGACTTGTCAGAAGTTCCAAAACCAATCGAACTCCTCCATATCTTGAACCACTATGTAATCGGTCAAGACCGTGCCAAACGGGCTTTAGCAGTAGCAGTATACAACCACTACAAACGCATCAATTTCCACGATACGCGTGAAGAGTCAGAAGATGTGGATTTGCAGAAGTCAAACATCTTGATGATTGGCCCAACTGGCTCAGGGAAAACTTTCCTTGCCCAGACCTTGGCTAAGAGCTTGAATGTGCCTTTTGCGATTGCGGATGCGACAGCTCTTACCGAGGCTGGTTATGTGGGTGAGGACGTGGAAAATATCCTCCTCAAACTCCTGCAGGCCGCTGACTTTAACATTGAGCGCGCAGAGCGTGGCATTATCTATGTGGATGAAATTGACAAGATTGCCAAGAAGAGTGAGAACGTGTCTATCACACGTGATGTTTCTGGTGAAGGGGTGCAACAAGCCCTTCTCAAGATTATTGAGGGAACAGTTGCAAGCGTGCCGCCTCAAGGTGGACGCAAACATCCGCAACAAGAGATGATTCAAGTGGATACCAAAAATATCCTCTTCATCGTGGGTGGTGCTTTTGATGGTATTGAAGAAATTGTCAAACAACGTCTGGGTGAAAAAGTCATCGGATTTGGTCAAAACAATAAGGCGATTGACGAAAACAGCTCTTACATGCAAGAAATCATCGCAGAAGATATTCAAAAATTTGGCATTATCCCTGAGTTGATTGGACGCTTGCCTGTCTTTGCAGCTCTTGAGCAATTGACAGTGGATGACTTGGTTCGTATCTTGAAAGAGCCAAGAAATGCCTTGGTAAAACAATACCAAACCTTGCTTTCTTATGATGATGTCGAGTTGGAATTTGACGACGAAGCCCTTCAAGAGATTGTAAATAAGGCCATCGAACGCAAAACTGGTGCGCGTGGTCTTCGCTCCATCATCGAAGAAACCATGCTAGATGTCATGTTTGAAGTACCGAGTCAGGAAAATGTGAAATTGGTCCGCATCACAAAAGAAGCTGTCGATGGAACGGATAAACCAATCCTAGAAACAGCCTAGAGGTGACTATGGAACTTAATACACATAATGCTGAAATCTTGCTCAGTGCGGCTAACAAGTCCCACTACCCACAGGATGAACTGCCAGAGATCGCTCTTGCAGGGCGTTCAAATGTTGGTAAATCCAGCTTTATCAATACCATGCTGAACCGTAAGAATCTGGCTCGTACGTCAGGGAAACCTGGGAAAACCCAGCTTCTCAACTTCTTTAACATTGACGACAAGATGCGCTTTGTGGATGTTCCTGGTTATGGTTATGCTCGCGTTTCCAAAAAAGAGCGTGAAAAGTGGGGGCGCATGATTGAGGAATATCTGACAACTAGGGAAAATCTCCGTGCGGTTGTTAGTTTGGTGGATCTCCGCCATGACCCGTCAGCAGATGATGTGCAGATGTACGAATTTCTCAAGTATTATGAGATTCCGGTTATCATTGTGGCGACCAAGGCGGACAAGATTCCTCGTGGTAAATGGAACAAGCACGAATCAGCAATCAAAAAGAAATTAAACTTTGACCCAAGTGACGACTTCATCCTCTTTTCATCTGTCAGCAAGGCAGGGATGGATGAGGCTTGGGATGCAATCTTAGAAAAATTGTGAGGAAAAGAAAATGGCAAAAACAATTCATACAGACAAAGCTCCAAAGGCTATCGGACCCTATGTTCAAGGAAAAATCGTTGGCAACCTTTTGTTTGCTAGTGGTCAAGTTCCTCTCTCTCCTGAAACTGGGGAAATCGTAGGAGAGACTATCCAAGAACAGACAGAACAAGTCTTGAAAAACATTGGTGCTATTTTGGCAGAAGCAGGAACAGACTTTGACCATGTTGTCAAAACAACTTGTTTCTTGAGCGATATGAACGACTTTGTTCCTTTTAACGAGGTTTACCAAACGGCCTTTAAAGAGGAATTTCCAGCTCGTTCAGCAGTAGAGGTAGCTCGTCTTCCTCGTGATGTAAAAGTCGAAATTGAAGTCATCGCAGAGATTGGATAAGCTAGTTGAAGTTTGGTGTTGCCAAACTTCTTTTGATATAAGGAGAAAAAGATGACAAAGAAACAACTTCACTTGGTGATTGTGACAGGAATGAGTGGTGCAGGGAAAACAGTTGCCATTCAGTCCTTCGAAGATTTGGGTTATTTTACTATTGATAATATGCCGCCAGCTCTCTTGCCTAAGTTTTTGCAGTTGGTGGAAACAAAGGAAGACGACCATAAGTTGGCCTTGGTAGTAGATATGCGTAGCCGTTCTTTCTTCTCAGAGATTCAAGCTGTTTTGGATGAGTTGGAAAACAAGGAAGAACTGGACTTCAAAATTCTCTTTTTGGACGCAGCTGATAAGGAATTGGTCGCTCGTTACAAGGAAACCAGACGGAGTCACCCACTAGCAGCAGATGGACGGATTTTGGATGGAATCAAGCTGGAACGTGAGCTCTTGGCACCTTTGAAAAATATGAGTCAAAATGTGGTGGATACGACTGAACTCACTCCACGTGAGTTGCGTAAAACCATTGCAGAGCAGTTTTCGGATCAAGAACAAGCCCAGTCTTTCCGTATCGAAGTCATGTCTTTTGGCTTTAAGTATGGTATCCCGATTGATGCAGACTTGGTCTTTGATGTCCGATTCTTGCCAAATCCCTACTATCTACCAGAACTGCGTAATCAAACAGGTGTGGATGAACCAGTGTATCACTATGTCATGAACCATCCTGAGTCAGAAGACTTTTATCAACATTTATTGGCCTTGATTGAGCCGATTTTGCCAAGTTACCAAAAGGAAGGGAAGTCCGTTTTGACCATTGCCATGGGGTGTACGGGTGGACAACACCGTAGTGTGGCCTTTGCTAAACGCTTGGCGCAGGACTTATCCAAGAATTGGCCTGTTAATGAAGGGCACCGCGACAAAGACCGAAGAAAGGAAACGGTAAACCGTTCATGAGAAAACCAAAGATAACGGTGATTGGTGGAGGAACTGGGATTCCTGTCATTCTAAAAAGTCTGCGTGAAAAAGATGTGGAAATCGCTGCTATCGTAACGGTGGCGGATGATGGTGGTTCATCAGGTGAACTCCGAAAAAATATGCAACAATTGACACCGCCAGGTGATCTTCGTAATGTCCTTGTGGCCATGTCGGATATGCCTAAGTTTTATGAGAAAGTCTTTCAGTATCGCTTTTCTGAAGATGCTGGAGCCTTTGCTGGCCATCCATTGGGCAATCTCATTATTGCGGGTCTGTCAGAAATGCAGGGTTCGACCTATAATGCCATGCAGTTGCTGAGCAAATTTTTCCATACCACTGGAAAGATTTATCCTTCCAGTGACCATCCCTTGACCCTTCATGCAGTCTTTCAGGATGGGACAGAAGTGGATGGAGAGAGCCATATTGCAGACCATCCAGGCATGATTGACCATGTCTATGTGACCAATACCCTCAACGATGATACGCCTCTGGCTAGCCGTCGAGTAGTGCAGACCATTCTTGAAAGTGACATGATTGTCCTCGGACCTGGTTCTCTCTTTACCTCTATTTTGCCCAATATCGTGATTAAGGAAATCGGGCAGGCGCTTTTGGAAACCAAGGCAGAAATCGCCTATGTCTGTAATATTATGACCCAACGTGGGGAGACAGAACACTTTACAGATAGTGATCACGTGGAGGTCTTGCATCGCCACCTTGGTCGACCTTTTATCGATACTGTCTTGGTAAATATCGAAAAAGTGCCTCAGGAATACATGAATTCCAACCGTTTTGATGAATATTTGGTCCAGGTGGAACATGATTTTGCTGGTCTTTGTAAGCAAGTTCCGCGTGTGATTTCATCCAACTTCCTTCGTCTGGAAAATGGGGGTGCCTTCCACGATGGAGATTTGCTCGTGGATGAGTTGATGCGGATTATACAGGTGAGAAAATGAGTTTCACAGTAGCAGTAAAAGAAGAAATCCTAGGTCAGCACCATCTGAGCCGGCATGAATTATCTGCCATTATCAAGATGTCTGGTAGCATCGGTCTCTCGACCTCGGGCCTGACCTTGTCTGTCGTGACAGAAAATGCCAAACTGGCTCGTCACCTCTATGAGTCCTTTCTCCATTTCTACGAAATCAAATCGGAAATTCGCCACCACCAACGGAGCAATCTCCGCAAGAATCGAGTCTATACCGTTTTTACAGATGAAAAGGTGCAGGACCTGTTGAGTGATTTGCACTTGGCAGACTCCTTCTTTGGCCTAGAAACAGGTATTGATGAGGAGATTTTATCAGACGAGGAAGCAGGTCGTGCTTATCTTTGTGGCGCTTTCTTGGCAAATGGAAGTATTCGTGATCCGGAGTCAGGTAAGTACCAGTTGGAAATCAGTTCTGTTTATCTGGATCACGCGCAAGGGATTGCCTCTCTTCTCCAGCAATTTTTACTGGATGCCAAGGTGCTTGAGCGCAAGAAGGGGGCTGTGACCTATCTCCAGCGAGCTGAAGACATTATGGACTTCTTGATAGTAATCGGAGCCATGCAGGCGCGTGATGATTTTGAGCGAGTTAAGATTTTGCGCGAAACCCGTAATGATCTCAATCGAGCCAATAATGCCGAGACAGCTAATATCGCTCGGACAGTCTCTGCCAGCATGAAGACTATCAACAATATCAGCAAAATCAAAGATATCATGGGCTTAGAAAACCTGCCAGTGGATTTGCAGGAAGTGGCGCAGTTGCGGATTCAGCACCCAGACTACTCTATCCAGCAGTTAGCAGATAGCCTCAGCACCCCTCTGACCAAAAGTGGTGTCAATCACAGACTCAGAAAAATCAATAAGATAGCCGATGAGTTATAGAGATATAAAACACCTCTTTCTTGACAATTGAATAGAGCATGTGAGATAATAAAGGGGAATTGAGAAGTTCTAGCATTTTAGTGCTATCAGAAATCCCCTCAGTACTGCAATACCAAGGGGATTTTTTCTGGGTTAGATAGCACTAACCAGGAAGGTTACTTGTCGAAGTGATCGTCTAACCAACGAGTCACCAGCCATGAGATGATATTCTCGATGACTGCGATAAGTACTATTTTGAGAAGTTCTAGCATCTGTAATACCTCCTTTTCCAAGGCGTATCGTTAGTGCCATCGTTATTATATCATATGCTTTATCAATTTGATAGGACATTTTTGATTTTTGAAAAAGAAGGGGAAAGGTATGAGCTAATCAGATTGTAGATGAACTATAAAACCACGAATCCTATGTGACTCGTGGTTCTTTTTTATAAACTAGTAGAGTGTTTTGGTTGTACTTTTTGCTCTGGGTCAATGTAGTTGATGGCATTGTTTACAGCAGTCGGTGCTTCCCCTAGACCTGTCGCAATCAGATCAATTTTTCCATCATAGTAGCAGCAGTCACCGATAGCATAGATACCTGCTTGGCTAGATTCTTGCTTGCTGTTGACGATAATCTTGTGACGATTGAGGTCCAGACCCCAGTTTTTAAGGTTACCGACAGAAGATTTGAAACCATAGTTGACAAAGAGGTGGTCTAGGTCAATCGTTTCGGTTTCATCAGATTTGACTTTTGTGATTTCAAGTTTATCGAGCGTTTTTCCATCTCCAAGGAGTTGGCTAGGGACGAATGGTGTCTTGATGGTCACAGATGATTCCTGTAAGGCTTGGACACTGTGTTCCAAGGCGCGGAAATTATCTCTGCGGTGGACAAGGGTAGTTGGTGTGATTTTTTCAAAAGCCAAAGCCCAATCCACAGCCGAGTCTCCTCCACCAAGAATCGTCACTTTCTTACCAGCATATTGCTGGATGTTGGAAACGTGGTAGTGGATATTTTCATAGCCCTCAACGCCTTCTAGTTCCAGCGGACGTGGTTTAAAGGCACCGCCACCCATAGCGATGATAACAGTTTTAGACAAGTGACTTCCTTTAGAAGTTGTAATGACAAAGCCTTCTTCTTGTTTTTCAATCTCAAGAACCGTTTCATTGAGATGGATAGGAGTATCAAATCCATTTAGTTGTTCAATCAAGCGGTTGGTCAATTCTTCTCCAGTCAGATTTGGGAAACCTGGTACGTCTAGGATTTCCTTTTCAGGGTAGAGAATAGCAGGTTGTCCACCTAGTTGTGGAAGAGAGTCGATGATTTGAACCTTGGCTTGGCGTAGATGGGCATAAAAGGTTGCAAAAAGCCCGACTGGACCACCACCTACAATAGTGATATCATAGAGTTGAGACATGGTTTCTCCTTTGTTTTTTCTAGTCAGTTTATTTTATCATATTTTTTCTTTAATTTAAAATGAAGTAGGATAGGGAAAAAAATGTCAGAAAAATGGTATAATAGAAAGGAACGTGTTTGGACAGAGAGGAGACAGCAGATGAACTTTCAACAATTATCCAACCTGCAATATTGGACTAGCTTGTTTTCTAGTCCTTGGAGTATCGCCATCAATCTGTTTGATATTTTGATTGTGACCTATGTTTTGTATCGTTTTACAAAAGCGATAGCTGGCACTAAGATTATGATTTTGGTGCGTGGGGTCGTGATCTTTGTATTAGCTCAGGTTGTGGCCAATATCCTTGGTTTAACAACGATTTCTTGGTTGATTAATCAGATTATTACCTATGGGGTCATTGCTGCGGTTGTTATCTTCTCTCCAGAGATTCGGACTGGTTTGGAACGCTTGGGAAGGGCGACAGATTTCTTTTCTACTACTCAAATTAGTGCAGAAGAGAAAATGATTCGTGCCTTTGTTAAGTCAGTTGAATACATGAGTCCCCGTAAGATTGGTGCTTTGGTTGCCATTCAACGGGTTCGGACCTTACAAGAATACATTGCGACAGGGATTCCTTTGGATGCCAATATTTCAGCTGAACTCCTTATTAATATCTTTATCCCCAACACTCCCCTACACGATGGTGCTGTGATTATCAGAGAAAATCGGATTGCAGTGACCTCTGCCTATCTGCCCTTGACAGAAAGTACAGGAATTTCCAAGGAATTTGGGACCAGACACCGGGCGGCTATCGGTTTATCAGAAGTGTCCGATGCCTTGACTTTCATCGTGTCAGAGGAAACAGGTGGTATTTCTATTACTTACAATGGGGTTTTCAAGCATGATTTGACGATTGAAGAATTTGAAGCAGAGCTACGAACAATTCTTTTGCCAGCTGTTGAGGAAAAAGCCAGTTTCAAGGACCGTTTGCTAGGAGGTTGGAAATATGAGAAAAAATAGTCTATATATCATTTCATCTCTCTTTTTTGCTTGTGTCTTATTCGTTTATGCAACGTCGACCAACTTTCAAAATAGCAATACCGCAAGGCAGGTCAAATCAGAAACCTACACCAATACGATAACGAACGTTCCTATCGATATTCACTATGATGATGACCAGTATTTCATTAGCGGATTTGCATCAGAGGTTTCAGTTGTGCTGACAGGAGCTAATCGTGTGACCTTGGCCAGCGAAATGCAGGAGAGCACTCGTAAGTTTAAGGTGACTGCTGATTTGACGGATGCCAGTGTTGGAACGATTGAAGTTCCCTTGAACATTGAAAATCTTCCAAGTGGATTGACCGCTGTGGCAACGCCTCAAAAGATTACAGTGAAAGTTGGGAAGAAGGTTAAGCGAGATGGGATGATTGTTGTGCCACAAGTTGACCAAAGCCAGATTGATCCCAAGCTACAAATTGATAGTGTAACCGTGTCAAACGAACGAGTTTCTGTCACAACTGACCAAGAAACATTAGCTAAAATTGATCGTATTATTGCGCTTTTACCAACTAGCGAACGTATAACAGGTAATTACAGTGGTTCAGTACCATTGCAGGCAATCGACCGCAATGGTGTTGTCTTACCGGCAGTTATCACTCCGTTTGACACAACAATGAAGGTGACTACAAAACCTGTGACACCAAGTTCAAGCACATCAAATTCAACTACAAGCAGTTCGTCGGAGACATCTTCGTCAACGAAAGCAACTAGTTCAAAAACGAATTAAAAAATAGGAAAAGGATTTTATAAAAATGGGTAAATATTTTGGGACTGATGGAGTCCGTGGAGAAGCTAACGTAGAATTAACGCCGGAATTGGCCTTTAAACTAGGACGTTTTGGAGGCTATGTTCTCAGTCAACATGAAACGGAAGCACCGAAAGTTTTTGTAGGACGTGATACACGTATTTCTGGGGAAATGCTAGAATCTGCCTTGGTGGCAGGTCTCCTCTCTGTAGGGATTCACGTCTACAAACTTGGTGTCCTTGCAACACCAGCAGTAGCTTACTTGGTAAAAACTGAGGGAGCCAGTGCAGGTGTCATGATTTCTGCTAGTCACAACCCAGCCCTTGATAATGGGATTAAGTTCTTTGGCGGTGATGGCTTCAAACTAGATGATGAAAAAGAAGCAGAAATTGAAGCCCTGCTAGATGCTGAGGAAGACACTCTTCCTCGTCCAAGTGCTGAAGGCCTGGGAACCTTGGTAGATTATCCAGAAGGCTTGCGTAAGTATGAAGGCTACCTTGTTTCAACTGGAACTCCTCTTGAGGGAATGAAGGTTGCCTTGGACACAGCCAATGGTGCAGCGTCTACAAGTGCCCGTCAAATCTTTGTAGACCTTGGCGCTCAATTGACTGTTATCGGGGAAACACCAGATGGTCTTAATATCAATCTTAATGTTGGTTCAACTCACCCAGAAGCCCTTCAAGAAGTGGTCAAAGAAAGTGGCTCAGCTATCGGTTTGGCTTTTGATGGAGACAGCGACCGCTTGATTGCTGTTGATGAAAATGGCGATATCGTCGATGGTGACAAGATCATGTACATCATCGGGAAATATCTTTCTGAAAAAGGACAATTGGCCCAAAATACAATCGTGACAACTGTGATGTCTAACCTTGGTTTCCATAAGGCCTTGGACCGCGAAGGTATTAACAAGGCAGTTACTGCAGTTGGCGACCGCTATGTTGTGGAAGAAATGCGAAAATCAGGTTACAACCTTGGTGGTGAACAGTCTGGGCACGTCATCTTGATGGATTACAATACCACAGGTGATGGTCAATTATCAGCTGTCCAATTGACTAAAATCATGAAGGAAACTGGTAAGAGCTTGTCAGAGTTGGCAGCAGAAGTAACCATTTATCCACAAAAATTAGTCAATATCCGAGTGGAAAATGCCATGAAGGAAAAGGCTATGGAAGTGCCAGCTATCAAGACTATCATCGAGAAGATGGAAGAAGAAATGGCGGGGAACGGGCGTATCCTTGTTCGTCCAAGTGGAACAGAACCCCTCTTGCGTGTTATGGCAGAAGCACCTACAACAGAAGAAGTGGACTACTATGTTGATACCATCGCAGACGTAGTCCGAGATGAAATCGGGATTGACTAGATCCTAGAAAACTAGATGAAAATAAAAAAATATGGTACAATAGCTTATAATATTGTAGCCTAGGGAGAAAGACATGAATCTTAAACGTGAACAAGAATTTGTTAGTCAGTATCATTTTGATGCGCGTAATTTTGAATGGGAAAATGAAAATGGAGCTCCTGAAACTAAGGTGGATGTGAACTTCCAATTGCTCCAACATGATCAAGAAAATCAAGTGACTTCCTTGATTGTCATCTTGACCTTTATGATTGTATTTGATAAGTTTGTCATCAGTGGAACCATTTCACAGGTAAACCATATCGATGGTCGCATTGTCAATGAACCAAGTGAATTGAGCCAAGAAGAAGTGGAAACTTTGGCCCGTCCATGTTTGAACATGCTCAACCGTTTGACTTACGAAGTAACTGAAATTGCATTAGACTTACCAGGAATCAATTTGGAGTTCTAATATGAAACTAGCTGTTATCACAGATTCCTCTGCCTATCTCAGTGCAGAGACCTTGCAAAGAGAAGATTTATATGTCTTGGATATTCCTGTCAATATTGATGGTGAGGAGTATGTCGAAGGTATCAATCTGACTGCTGAGGAATTTTACCAAAAAATGGCTCAGGCTTCTGAATTGCCTAAGACTAGTCAACCAAGTATTGCCAAGTTAGATGAAATCTTAACTTTGCTCAAAGAACAAGGGTATACACATGCCTTGGGGCTTTTCCTATCTTCTGGAATTTCAGGTTTTTACCAAAATATCCAGTATATGATAGATGAATATGAGGGCTTAACCATTGCTTTTCCAGACACTTTGATTACAAGCACTCCGCTGGGTATCATGGTTGAAAGTGTCTTTAACTGGCGTGACCAGGGCGATGATTTTGCTATCATTCAGGATAAGCTAGCCATTCAAATCAGCCGTACGTCAGCCTTTATCATGGTAGATGATTTGGACCATTTGGTTAAAGGTGGGCGCCTTTCAAATGGGGCTGCCATTTTGGGCAATTTGCTTAGCATTAAGCCAATCCTCTATTTCAATGACCAAGGTGTGATTGAAGTTTACGAAAAAGTTCGTACTGAAAAGAAAGCAACCAAGCGCTTAATTGAGATTATCAAGGAAACAACGGCTTCAGGTCAATACCGGATCATTGTCATTCACGGAAATGCTCCTGAAAAGGCTGAAGAATTGCGTCACCACTTGCTTGAATCTGGAGTGGGTACGGATATTTCACTAGCTACATTTGGTAGTGTCATTGGGACACACCTAGGATCAGGAAGCATTGCTCTGGGTTATATTCCAGTGATTTAGTTAGCACTTCTAGACTAGTTAAGAAGTTAGCAGTTGAACACGCCTGGAACCTTGTGTGAAAAAGATAGATTTTCCAAGGAGTAGACACTCTTTGATCAGAACTCCTATTTTCACTTTGTGTTCTTACAGGCTTTGTATCTTGATAATTGAACACGGACTACCTGCCTCATGAAAAAAGATGCCTGTCTGGCCTTTCGTCGAAAGTCAGCGCCATTCCCTATTTTTCATGGGCAGCCAACGTCCTTTGTATCTTAGACAGGAGTAGAGATGAGTATTCGAGTAATTATTGCTGGTTTTAAGGGAAAGATGGGCCAAGCTGCTTGTCAGATGGTCTTGGCTGATCCAGACTTGGACTTGGTAGCAGTTTTGGATCCCTTTGAGTCTGAGTCAGAATGGCAGGGTATTCCTGTTTTCAAGGATAAGGCTGATTTAGCCGGTTTTGAAGCGGATGTCTGGGTAGATTTTACTACTCCAACTGTTGCCTACGAAAATACACGTTTTGCTCTTGAAAATAGCTTTGCTCCAGTAGTTGGAACGACTGGTTTTACAAGTGAAGAAATTGCAGAGCTAAAAGCATTTTCTCGTACCCAAGATTTGGGGGGCTTGATCGCTCCTAACTTTGCCTTGGGTGCTGTCTTGCTTATGCAATTTGCAAGGCAGGCTGCTAAATATTTCCCAAATGTGGAGATTATCGAGCTCCATCATGACAAGAAAAAGGATGCTCCGAGTGGAACAGCTATTAAAACAGCTGAGTTGATGGCAGAAGTTCGAGAGTCTACTCAGCAAGGTGCGCCTGATGAGGAAGAATTGATTGCAGGTGCCCGTGGTGCTGACTTTGATGGCATGCGGATTCATTCAGTTCGTTTGCCAGGTTTGGTAGCCCATCAGGAAGTCATCTTTGGCAATCAGGGAGAAGGATTGACACTCCGTCATGACTCCTATGATCGCAGCTCCTTCATGACAGGGGTCAATTTGGGAATTAAAGAAGTTGTCAAGCGTCATGAGCTTGTCTATGGATTAGAACACTTATTATGAGATTAACGCAAATGCCTTCTGAATTTCAGAAGGCTTTACCAGTATTAGAAAAAATTAAAGAAGCAGGTTTTGAGGCCTATTTTGTTGGAGGTTCTGTTCGAGATGCCCTCCTCAATCGTCCCATCCACGATGTGGATATTGCGACATCTTCCTATCCAGAAGAAACCAAGCAGATTTTTCCGCGAACAGCCGATATCGGAATCGAGCATGGAACGGTCTTGGTTTTAGATGGCGATGAGGAGTATGAGGTAACCACCTTTCGGACAGAAGATGTCTATGTGGACTATCGCAGACCCAGTGCGGTTTCCTTTGTGCGCTCGCTAGAAGAAGACCTCAAGCGCCGTGATTTTACAGTCAATGCCTTTGCTTTGGATGAGACAGGGGAAATCATTGACTTGTTCCATGGGCTAGAAGATTTAGAAAATCAAGTTTTGCGAGCGGTTGGTGTAGCTAGTGAGCGTTTCAACGAAGATGCTTTGCGGATTATGCGTGGTTTTCGTTTTCAGGCCAGTCTTGGCTTTGAACTTGAGTCAGAAACATTTAAAGCAATGAAGACCTTGACGCCGCTTTTGGAGAAAATTTCTGTGGAGCGTACCTTCGTTGAGTTTGATAAACTCTTGCTGGCTCCATTTTGGAGAAGAGGCTTGGCTTCCATGATTGAGAGTCAAGCTTATGATTATCTCCCTGATATGGAATCTAGCCAGGACAAGCTCAATAGACTGTTTGATTTGGAGAATGATTTTATCTTTGAATCCTCTGAGCAAGCCTGGGCGGCTCTACTGTGGACTTTGGAGATCGAAAATGCGCAGCCATTTTTGAAAGCTTGGAAGACCTCACGTCAGTTTGCCAAGCAAGTTCAGGATTTGCTGACTATTTTGGCCTTGCGTGAAAAGGGAGAGTTGAGCAAGCGCGATTGTTATCGCTTTGACTTGGATTTACTTTTACAGGCTGAAAATCTTCGTCAGGCCCAAGGAAAAGAAGTCAACCCACAAGCCATCACAGAAACCTATCAGAGTTTGACCATTCATGACAAGAAAGAAATCCAAATCAACGGTGGTATTTTGATCAAGGAATATGGTTATCATCCGGGACCAGATTTGGGAGAGATTTTAACAGAGATAGAGTTTGCCATTGTCGATGGAGAATTGGAAAATGACCGTCAAGCCATCCATGCTTATCTAAGGGAGAAAAAATGAGTGATTTTATCGTTGAAAAACTAAGCAAATCCGTTGGTGACAAGACCGTTTTTAAGGATACTTCCTTTATCATCCATGACCTAGACAGAATTGGTCTAATCGGTGTCAATGGGACTGGCAAGACCACCCTTTTAGATGTTCTTTCTGGTGTTTCTGGCTTTGATGGGGATGTTAGTCCTTTTTCAGCTAAGAATGATTACCAAATTGGTTACTTGACTCAAGATCCTGATTTTGATAATAGAAAGACAGTTTTGGATACGGTTCTATCTAGTGAACTAAAGGAAATCCAGCTCATTCGTGAATATGAGTTGATTATGCTCAACTACAGTGAGGACAAGCAGGCTCGTTTGGAACGGGTCATGGCTGAGATGGATTCTCTTCAAGCTTGGGAAATTGAGAGTCAGGTTAAGACTGTTCTCTGCAAGCTGGGGATTCAGGACTTATCTACTCCTGTTGGGGAATTGTCAGGTGGTCTGAGAAGACGGGTTCAGTTGGCACAAGTCTTACTTGGTAATCACGACCTTTTGCTTTTGGATGAGCCGACCAACCATCTGGACATTGCGACTATTGAGTGGCTGACCCTCTTTTTAAAAAATTCCAAGAAGACCGTCCTTTTTATCACCCACGATCGTTATTTCCTAGACGCTTTGTCAACACGTATTTTCGAGTTGGATCGCGCAGGTTTGACCGAGTACCAGGGAAATTACCAGGACTATGTTCGCCTAAAGGCGGAACAGGATGAGCGCGACGCGGCTCTACTTCATAAAAAGGAACAACTTTATAAGCAAGAATTGGCCTGGATGCGCAGACAACCGCAGGCGCGTGCGACCAAGCAGCAGGCTCGTATCAATCGTTTCCATGACTTGAAAAAGGAAGTTTCAGGCAGTAGTGCTGAGACAGACTTGACCATGAACTTTGAAACCAGTCGGATTGGGAAGAAAGTCATCGAGTTTCAGGATGTTTGCTTTGCTTATGATGACAAGATAATTTTGCAAGATTTTAATCTCTTGGTGCAGGCTAAAGATCGTATTGGAATCGTTGGGGACAACGGTGTTGGGAAATCAACTCTCCTTAACTTGATTGCAGGCATTCTTGAGCCGACAGCAGGACAAGTTGTGATTGGGGAAACTGTTCGTATCGCCTATTTCTCTCAGCAAATTGAGGGCTTGGATGAAAGCAAGCGAGTGATCAATTACTTGCAGGAAGTGGCAGAAGAGGTCAAGACCAGCGGTGGTTCTACGACTTCTATTGCAGAGCTGCTGGAGCAGTTTCTTTTCCCACGTTCGACGCATGGAACCTTGATTGAGAAATTGTCTGGGGGAGAGAAAAAACGTCTTTATCTCCTCAAACTGCTCTTGGAAAAACCAAATGTTCTTCTCTTGGACGAACCGACAAATGATCTAGATATTGCGACCTTGACAGTTTTGGAGAATTTCTTGCAAGGCTTTGCTGGTCCAGTTTTGACTGTTAGTCACGACCGCTATTTCTTGGATAAGGTAGCGACCAAGATTCTGGCTTTTGAAGATGGCAAGATTCGTCCATTCTTTGGTCATTATACCGACTACCTAGATGAAAAAGCCTTTGAAACAGAGATGGCCAATCAAGTACAAAAGGCTGAAAAGGAGAAAGTCGTCAAGGTCCGTGAAGACAAGAAACGCATGACCTACCAAGAAAAGCAGGAGTGGGCAAGCATTGAAGGCGATATTGAAACCTTGGAAAATCGTATCGCTGCTATTGAAGAGGAGATGCAGGCCAATGGTTCTGACTTTGGTAAGCTGGCTACTCTCCAAAAAGAACTAGATGAGAAAAACGAAGCACTCCTTGAAAAATACGAACGCTATGAGTATCTCAGTGACTTTGATAGCTAGAAGAATGGAAAAATCCCGTCTCATGACAGGATTTCTCTATTCTTTTTTTGTTTCTTGGTGAAAGATATTTTGCCAGGTTTCGTGGCGACGCCAGATACTGGTATGGATGATACCATCTAACTCATAGGAGATGAGTTTGGTCTTCTGACTGATGGAAGTGATCTGAATATCCTTGATAGCGGAATTCAAGTCTTTTTCGGCTTTATAGGCCTCTTTATCCATCTGCTCTCCATCTTGACGAATATAGACAAAATCGTCAGCCAAGAGTTCTTCCAGTTGATTTCCTTGGTCAATCAATTGTTCGCGCATAAGCAATTTTTTATAGACATTGTCTAAAATTTCATCTTCAGGGATAGGTGCTGGCTCGATATGGACATCGGTATCAAAGACTCCAAAACGTTCTTCCAGCATAGACTCGACCTGATCCGCAATTTCATGGCTTTCAAAAACAGACAGGTCAGGGTTCATCTCTAGCGTAATATCCAGGTAGATGTTGCTACCGTAGGTGCGACCTCTTTGCGACTTAACCTTGCTGATTTTGGGAATTTCCATGATAGCCTTTTGGTAGTCCTCGAGCAGACGGTCATCAAAGCCATCCGAAAGGCTAAAGGAAGACTCGATGAAGATATCATAGGCAGTTTTCAAGATAAAGAAAGTGATGATAATGGCAACCAGTTTATCCACAATGGGATAATTGAAACTGCTAGCCAGGATGGCAATGGTAGTACCAAGTGAGGTGACAGCATCAGAAAGATTGTCCTTGGCGGCAGCCTTCAGTGCCTTGGAGTTGGATTTCTTACTGAGGCGAGTATTGTAGAGATAAACTAGAAACATAATCGTTGCAGAAATGATTCCCAGAGTTGCACCCAGAGGGTCAATGACTGTTTCTTCACGACTGAGAATCTTTTGAATGGTATCCCTTAGTACATCAAAGCCAACATAAAACATGATGATAGAAGTGACCAAGCTAGCCAAATCTTCAATCTTCCAGTGGCCAAAACGGTGGTCTCGGTCAGCAGGCTGGCGTGCCATCCGGATTCCAATCAAGAGGGCCACATTTCCAATGATGTCCGACACGTTGTTAAAACCATCGGCCACCAAACTGGATGAATGGAGGAGGTGCCCAGTTGCTAATTTCGCTGCAGACAAGATCAAATAGGTCGAAATACTGATAATGGCCCCACGCTCAGCTAACTTGAGATTTGAGATAGATTGCTTCATTCAACTTCCTTTCTAGTCATATAGCATTCTACCATTATACTGGTTTTCAAGGGAAAATTCAAATAAGTCATTTTTTACTCTTTGAAAACTTTTCAAAATTTGGTATAATAGTACTACTCAAGGGAGTAGCTGGCAGAAACCTGTGATAGTGTCGTCATTCCGAATTTTATACTGAAAAGTATGCTTTCCGGCCCTATCTTAAACAGCGATACTTGTTATGATTAACAGGTCTCTTTTTGTTTGTCGTGAAAAGATGCGATGAGGGAAAAGAGAGTCTGTTTTGCACACAATGTCAAGGAGGAGACACATGTCAAAAGAACAAAAACGCCAAGCGTTTTACACTCAGAGTCCTGAAGAGGTCTTGAAGGCTGTGGATGCGACCGAGCAAGGTTTGTCATCAAGTGAGGCAGAAAAACGCCTTGCAGAATTTGGCCACAATGAACTCGAAGAAGGCGAGAAACGATCAATCCTGGTCAAATTCATCGAGCAATTTAAGGATTTGATGATTATCATCCTAGTTGCGGCAGCAATCTTGTCAGTCTTGACTTCTGGTGGGGAAGATATCGCAGATGCCATTATCATCTTAGCCGTGGTAATCATCAATGCTGCCTTTGGTGTTTACCAAGAAGGGAAAGCAGAAGAAGCTATCGAAGCTCTCAAATCAATGTCTAGTCCAGCTGCCCGCGTTCTTCGTGATGGGCATATGGCAGAGATTGATTCAAAAGAATTGGTACCAGGTGATATCGTTGCCCTCGAAGCAGGTGATGTAGTACCAGCAGACCTACGTTTGCTTGAAGCCAACTCTCTTAAAATCGAAGAAGCTGCCCTGACAGGTGAGTCTGTTCCAGTTGAAAAAGACTTGACAGTCGAGCTTGCGACAGATGCTGGTATTGGTGACCGTGTCAATATGGCCTTCCAAAACTCAAATGTGACTTATGGTCGTGGTCTTGGTGTTGTTGTCAATACAGGGATGTACACGGAAGTTGGTCATATCGCTGGCATGCTCCAAGATGCGGATGAGACAGACACACCACTTAAACAAAACTTGAACAACCTTTCTAAGGTCTTGACCTATGCAATCTTGGTCATTGCCCTTGTTACTTTTGTAGTGGGTGTCTTCATTCAAGGGAAAAATCCACTCGGTGAGTTGATGACCTCTGTTGCGCTTGCTGTTGCAGCCATTCCAGAAGGGCTACCAGCTATCGTAACTATCGTTCTTGCCCTTGGTACTCAAGTTTTGGCCAAACGTAACTCTATCGTTCGTAAGTTGCCAGCAGTAGAAACACTTGGTTCAACGGAAATCATCGCTTCTGATAAGACTGGTACGTTGACCATGAACAAGATGACCGTTGAAAAAGTCTTCTATGATGCAGTCCTACATGACTCAGCTGATGACATTGAACTGGGTCTTGAAATGCCGCTTCTACGTTCAGTAGTCTTAGCTAACGATACTAAGATTGATGTCGAAGGCAATCTGATTGGTGACCCTACTGAAACAGCCTTCATCCAGTATGCCTTGGACAAGGGCTACGATGTTAAAGGTTTCTTAGAGAAATATCCACGTGTGGCTGAGTTGCCATTTGACTCTGACCGTAAGCTCATGTCAACAGTTCATCCACTTGCAGATGGACGCTTCCTCGTAGCTGTTAAAGGTGCGCCAGACCAACTCTTGAAACGTTGTGTTCTTCGTGATAAGGCTGGGGATATTGCTCCGATTGACGAGAAGGTTACAAACCTCATTCACACAAACAACTCTGAAATGGCCCACCAAGCCTTGCGTGTCCTTGCAGGTGCTTATAAGATTATTGACAGCATTCCAGAAAACCTTATTTCTGAAGAGCTTGAAAATGATTTAATCTTTACTGGTTTGATTGGGATGATTGACCCTGAACGTCCTGAAGCTGCTGAGGCTGTTCGTGTGGCTAAGGAAGCGGGAATTCGTCCAATCATGATCACAGGTGACCATCAAGACACTGCAGAAGCTATTGCTAAACGTTTGGGAATCATCGATGCAAATGATACAGAAGGCCACGTTTTAACTGGTGCTGAACTCAATGAATTGTCAGATGAAGACTTTGAAAAAGTAGTTGGTCAATACTCTGTTTATGCCCGTGTGTCTCCAGAGCACAAGGTTCGTATTGTGAAGGCTTGGCAAAAACAAGGTAAAGTCGTTGCCATGACAGGTGACGGTGTCAATGATGCACCAGCTCTGAAAACAGCCGATATCGGTATCGGTATGGGAATCACTGGTACAGAGGTTTCTAAGGGGGCTTCTGACATGATTCTTGCAGATGATAACTTTGCGACTATCATTGTTGCAGTTGAAGAAGGACGTAAGGTCTTCTCAAACATTCAAAAGACTATTCAGTATCTGCTTTCTGCCAATACTGCTGAAGTATTAACTATCTTCTTATCAACCTTGTTTGGTTGGGGTGTCTTGCAACCAGTTCATCTCTTATGGATTAACTTGGTAACAGATACCTTCCCAGCTATCGCTCTTGGTGTTGAACCTGCTGAGCCTGGTGTCATGAACCATAAACCACGTGGACGCAAGGCAAGCTTCTTCTCAGGTGGTGTTTTGAGTTCTATCATCTATCAAGGTGTACTCCAAGCAGCTATTGTTATGAGTGTTTATGGTCTTGCTCTTCTTTACCCAGTTCACGTGGGTGACAATCATGCCATTTATGCGGATGCCCTTACTATGGCCTTTGCAACCCTTGGTTTGATTCAGCTCTTCCATGCCTACAATGTCAAGTCTGTTTACCAATCCATCTTGACAGTTGGACCATTCAAGTCTAAGACTTTCAATTGGTCTATCTTGGTATCCTTCATCCTTCTCATGGCAACAATCGTCGTAGAACCGCTTGAAGGAATCTTCCACGTAACCAAACTAGACTTGTCACAATGGGGAATCGTGATGGGCGGAAGCTTCTCAATGATTATTATCGTCGAAATTGTTAAGTTTATTCAACGCAAACTCGGTTTTGACAAGAATGCGATTTAAAAAAAGTCATCTTCGGATGGCTTTTTGCTACAGTTGAGGGAAAGGGCTTGCAGTTATTGGCTTTTGTGCTATAATTGCTATAATATAGTAAAAAGTAAGAGGAGTGTGAGGAAGTGGAGAAGAAAATTGTAAAGGATATTTTGTTTTTATCTCAGGTGTCTCAGCCGGCAAGTAAGGAAGATCTGTATCTTGCCAGAGATTTACAGGATACGCTTTTAGCAAATCGTGAAACCTGTGTCGGTCTAGCTGCCAATATGATTGGAGTGCAGAAGCGCGTGATTATTTTTAATCTTGGCTTGGTTCCCGTGGTCATGTTTAACCCAGTGCTCCTGTCCTCTGAAGGACCTTATGAGACAGAGGAAGGCTGTTTGTCCTTGACGGGTGTGAGACCAACTAAGCGTTTTGAAACCATAAGGGTTGCTTATCGTGACAGCAAGTGGCAGGAACAGACCATTACCTTGACAGGATTCCCAGCTCAGATTTGCCAGCATGAACTGGATCACTTGGAAGGACGAATCATTTAGGAGGAAAGCAAATGAAACGAATAGTCTTTGAACTTATTTTTATCGCAACGACCTGGTATATCTTTTTACCGCCCCTTAACCTGACCAGCTGGGAATTTCTCTTTTTCCTTTGTGGGCATTTGTTGCTTGTGGCAATCTTATTTGGCTTTGGCAAGGGAATCAATCTGGTCAAAACGGTTCATGTGCGCCACGGCAAGGCAGAAGCTGCCTTAAATCTAGAGGGTTTCAAAATCAATCGGTTAGGGAAAATCCTTTTAGCTTCTATTGGAGGAATTCTTCTCTTAGCAGCCTTGGTTTCCTTGGTGACTTCCAGCATTTTTCAGGCTAAAAATTATGCTAATGTAGTCACAGTTACGGAAAAAGACTTTACTGAATTTCCTAAGACTGACACCAGTAAGGTTCCTATCCTAGATAGAAGCACTGCTGAAAAAATTGGTGACCGCTACTTGGGTTCCCTGACGGATAAGGTGTCGCAGTACGTAGCGGCAGATACCTATACTCAATTGACGATTGATGGGAAACCTTATCGGGTTACGCCACTAGAATACGCAGACCCTATCAAGTGGTTTAATAATCAGGCCAAGGGAATCGGCGAGTATATCAAGGTGGACATGGTAACCGGGAATGCAGACTTGGTAGACTTGAAGACACCAATCAAATATTCAGACTCGGAGTATTTTAACCGTGATGTCAAGCGTCACCTGCGCTTGAAGTACCCAACTAAAATCTTCAAGACTCCATCTTTTGAGGTGGACGATGAGGGCAATCCTTTCTATGTAGCAACGGTTTACCAAAAGCAATTTGGACTTGCGGTTCCTCGTCCTGTTTCAGTCATTATCTTGGATGCCACAAATGGAGAAACCAAGGAATACAGCTTGGCAGATGTTCCAGAATGGGTGGACAGGGTTTATCCAGCTGAGGAAACTATTGAGCAAATTAACTACAACGGTAAGTACAAGGACGGTTTCTGGAATGCTATGATTTCCAAGAAAAACGTGACCCAGACTACCAAGGGCTATAATTACTTGTCTATCGGTAATGACATCTATCTCTACACAGGCGTGACGTCGGCCAATGCAGATGAAAGTAATCTTGGTTTCATTCTTGAAAATATGCGAACAGGAGAAATCACTAAGTACAGCTTGGCTTCTGCGACCGAAGAATCAGCCCGTGAATCAGCCGAAGGTGCTGTTCAGGAGAAATCCTACAAGGCGACCTTCCCAATCCTCATCAACCTTAATGACAAGCCTCTCTACATCATGGGCTTGAAGGACAATGCTGGCTTGGTCAAAGAGTATGCTTTGGTAGACTCAGTCGAGTACCAAAACGTTATCGTAGCTACGACAGTGGAAGAGCTACTCAGCAAGTACGCCAATAAAAACGACCTTGAAATTGACAATGCAACAACAGAAAGCATCAAGGGTGTGGTAGCAGACCTCAAATCAGCTGTTATCAAAGGAGACACCGTCTACTTCTTTAAAGTTGATGGCAAGATATACAAAGTCAAGGCCTCAGTCTCAGATGACCTTCCTTACCTTGAAAATGGTAAAACCTTCGAAGGTCAAGTAGGAAAAGACAACTATCTCAAGACCTTTAAAGTACAGTAATACTCTTCGAAAATCAAATTCAAACCACGTCAACGTCGCCTTGCCGTACTCAAGTACAGCCTGCGGCTAGTTTCCTAGTTTGCTCTTTGATTTTCATTGAGTATAAAAAAGCTTTATTTAAGAAGTATATGTTATAATAAGGTAAATTAAGCCTAATGGAGGACAAAGAAATGGGTTTTTATGTGATGCTTGCTTCAATGCTACTCGGACTGTTCGCTTTGAAGATAGGTTTTTCTCACTTCAAGGAGAAAAAAGATACATTCTTATCTATCTTAACAAGCTTAGCTGGCCTAGCCCTTGTTCTCGTGGCTGTCTGGTTAGGATGGCCTAAATAAACAGAGAAACCTCGGTTAAACCGAGGTTTTTCAGATGAATTTCTTGGTAGTGGCTCAAAAATATGCTACACTATTAATATGAAAATTTTAATCCCAACAGCAAAAGAAATGAATACAGATATGCCAAGTATCGAGGCAAATCCTTTAAGACCAGAAAGTCAGGCCGTGCTGGATGCCTTGGCCCTCTATTCTGCTAGTCAATTGGAGAGTTTTTACAAGGTTTCAGCTGAGAAGGCAGCGGAGGAATTTCAACATATCCAAGCTTTGAAAAGGCAAACTGCTCAACACTATCCAGCTCTGAAACTTTTTGATGGGCTTATGTATCGCCATATCAAGCGAGATAAATTGACCGAGGTAGAACAAGCCTATCTTGAAAATCATGTCTTTATTACTTCGGCTTTGTACGGTGTTGTTCCAGCCTTATCACCTATGGCGCCTCACCGTTTGGACTTTTTGATGAAGTTAAAAGTCGCAGGTAAGACTTTGAAGAGCCATTGGAAGGCAGCCTATGATGAGGATGTGAAGCAGGAAGAAGTGATTTTCTCCCTCTTGTCATCCGAGTTTGAGACTGTATTTTTTAAGGAAATTAGAGAAAAAATGGTGACTTTCAAATTCATGGAGGATAGAGGTGGTCAGCTGAAGATTCACTCAACCATTTCCAAGAAAGCGCGTGGTGCCTTCCTGACAGCGCTGATAGAAAATCAAGTACAGACGGTGGAGGAAGCTCGTCGCTTAAGCTTTGCAGGGTTTACCTACAGAGAAGATTTGTCACAGCCACAGGAATTGGTTTTTGTTAAGGAAGTATAGAAATCAGATATTTTGTATTTGGCAATATGTATCATCAGCTATTTTGGTTTATAAATGAGGAAAAAAGCGAACAAGCTAGTCTTCTGAGTGTCAGAAAAGTAGTCTTGTTCGCTTTTATTATGTTAGTTACTTGATCGCATTGACCAAGTCTTCCGCTTGTTTCTCAAGTGAGTTTAGGACTGTTTCTTCGAGAATCAATTTTCCGTCTGCCCAGGCAGAGTCATTGACACGTGCAGCGGTAAAGTCGCCAACGACTTGCGTACGGATAAATGGCAAGAGGTCTTTATAGATAGCGAAGAGTTGATCGTGACCTGCATTGGCTACAGATGATACGGTGACAAACTTGTCTTGAAGAGCAGAAGCGCCACGTGTATCAGATAAGTCAAGGGCACGAGATAGCCAGTCAAGCAAGTTTTTCACTGTTCCAGGGATAGAGAAGTTGTAGACTGGAGAGAAGATCCAGATGGCATCCGCAGCGAGAACCGCTTCACGAGCAGCCGCTACAGCTGGGTGAGTTGGAACTTCCAAATCTTGGCTGAAGAGAGGAAGGGCTGAATAATCAAGGTAGCTAACTTCCGCTTTACCAGCAAGTGCTTTCTCAGCTTCGAGCGCCATTTGGTGGTTGAAAGAACCTTGGCGTAGGGATCCGACGATAAATAATACTTTTTTAGACATGATGTGTCTCCTTTTTCTTAAATTTCCGAGAATTTTCTCGTTGTTATAAAATATATTACAACAAAGCAAAGCAACTTGCAAGAAATTTGCTCAAAGTTTGTTTGAAATTATAAAATTGTAGAAACTCTAATCACTTGCGACTGGAATGCATTTGATTTTCGAAGAGTATTCTAACATTCTCTTGTAATATGATGACATAAGTGCTAAAATAAACAAGAAAACTCGCAATAGAAACCGCAGAACAGCTATTTTCCGGTATCATTTCATAAACAATTAAACGAAAATAATGGCATTTCAAGAATGCTTCTAAAAGGGGTGGAGATCATGTAAGGCACAGATTAACAAGTGACGGACAAAAGAAATAATAATACACTTGTTAAGGAGAAAAGATGTTAATAAGAAATTATCGGAAAAATATTGGCCTGATGGCCGGAGTTGAGTTTTTTGCATTTCTAGGGATTACCAGTTTTTGGATTCTCTTTCTCAGTCAAAACGGCATGTCTCTTTGGCAGATTGGACTTCTGGAAAGTATTTTTCATACGACCAGTCTTCTCTGTGAAATTCCATCTGGAATGTTAGCTGACCGCTATTCCTATAAGACCAACCTTTATTTAAGTCGAATAGCAGGGATTGTGTCTTCTATTCTCATGTTGGCTGGGCAGGGAAATTTTTGGATTTATGCACTAGCAATGGCTGTGAGTGCCTTGTCTTATAATTTTGATTCAGGAACAAGCGCAGCAATGGTCTATGACTCGGCTGTAGAGGCTGGACTAAAGGAGCGTTATCTATCCATTTCAAGCTTCCTATCAGGAGTAGCAGAAGGAACTCGGTCTTTGGGGACCGTTTTGGCAGGATTTTTTGTCCATGGTCAATTGCACCTGACCTACTATATCATGATTGCGACTTCTATCATAGTTCTTTTCCTGATTTGGATGCTGAAAGAACCTAGTGTCAAGCTAGAAAAAGCTGATAGTGTGACCATGAAACAGATTATTTGGACCGTTAAGGATGAGTTGAAGCGAAATCCCATGCTTTTCAACTGGATGATTTTGTCTCAGATTGTCGGAGTACTCATGTGCATGTTTTATTTTTACTATCAAAATCAGTTACCAGATTTAAGTAGTTGGCAAATTTCAGCAGTTATGTTACTTGGTAGTCTCTTGAATATCGTTGCAGTTTATCTAGCGAGTAAGATTGGAAAGAGATATGCCGCCTTGAAGCTTTTCCCAATCCTCGTCCTACTGATTGGAGTTACCTACCTGCTGTCCTACTTTGGAACACCTCTAATCTATATTTTGATTTATTTGATTAGTAATGCTTTATATGCTCTTTTTCAGCCGATTTTTGATAATGATTTGCAAGAGCGCCTTCCAAGTGAAGTAAGGGCAACCATGCTGAGTGTCTACTCTATGATGTTTAGCCTAAGTATGATTGTGTTCTTCCCACTGACAGGGTGGTTGATTGACAATTTAGGCTTTGTAGTAACATTTCTTTATCTGGGATTCTTTTTAGTCTTGATTAGCCTTCTACTGACTATCTTTTTAGGAAAAATGGCTAAAAGAATAGATGAAAAAATAATTCCATAGATTAAAAGAACTTCTAAAAACTTGAGTGCCAAGCTCAGGTTTTTTTATACGGTGATTTCGAGAAGATGAAGGAAGAAATAAAATGCGATTGTTCTGGCATTCACTTGTAATAAAGCTTAATAGATGGTAAAATAGACGAGTGAAAAAAAGACAAAACAAAGCAAAAAATAATCTACTGTGGCAGTATGGTCTAGGGATGACGATTTTGTTTGTGGTTATCAGTGCTTCCTTTCTGTATCTAGTGTTTCTGAGTATGAAACCCTATCAAACTGCTAAAAGTGAAGGAGAAAAATTAGCTCAGCAGTATGCAGGATTAGAGCAGGCTGATCAGGTTGACTTATACAATGGCTTGGAATCTTATTACAGTGTTCTTGGTCATAATAAACAGCAAGAAGCACTTGCTGTCCTGATTGGGAAAGATGACCATAAGATTTACGTTTATCAGCTAAATCAAGGTGTTTCACAGGAAAAAGCAGAAGCTGTTTCTAAGGAAAAAGGAGCTGGCGAGATTGACAAGATTACCTTTGGACGTTATAAAGACAAGCCAATCTGGGAAGTCAAGTCAGGCTCCGATTTTTATCTAGTAGATTTTGAAACAGGAGCATTGGTCAATAAGGAGGGCCTATGAAACTATCCAACCGTGTTTTAGAAATGGAAGAAAGTGTGACTCTGGCTAGTGATGCAAGAGCAAAGAAGTTAAAGGCTGAAGGAAAAGATGTACTTTTCTTAACTTTAGGTCAGCCGGATTTTCATACTCCCAAAAATATTCAAGATGCAGCTGTTGCAGCCATTCGAGATGGACGTGCTTCTTTCTATACGGTAGCTTCAGGTTTGCCTGAGTTAAAAGCAGCAGTCAATACCTATTTTGAGTGTTATTATGGTTATTCCGTAGCGGCCAACGAAGTCACATTTGCTACTGGTGCTAAGTTCTCACTCTATACTTTCTTTATGGCTGTGGTCAATCCAGGTGATGAAGTGATTATCCCAACCCCATATTGGGTCAGCTATGGAGATCAGGTCAAGATGGCAGAAGGTGTGCCAGTCTTTGTTCCTGCTAAGGAAGACAATCACTTTAAAGTGACCGTAGAGCAGTTAGAAGCAGCTCGCACAGACAAGACCAAGGTTTTGGTGTTGAATTCGCCATCCAATCCGACAGGAATGATTTACACCCGTGAGGAACTCTTGGCTATCGGGAATTGGGCTGTTGAACATGACATTCTCATCCTAGCAGATGATATTTATGGTCGTTTGGTCTATAACGGGAATGAGTTCGTACCAATCTCTAGTCTATCAGAAGCCATTCGCAAGCAAACCATTGTCATTAACGGTGTATCAAAAGCTTATGCCATGACAGGTTGGCGGGTAGGTTATGCAGTGGGTGATCCAGAAATCATTGCTGCTATGAGCAAATTGACAGGTCAAACAACTTCTAACCTAACTGCTGTTTCACAATATGCAACTATTGAAGCCCTAACTGGACCGCAAGATTCTGTGGAAGTTATGCGTCAAGCATTTGAAGAACGTCTCAATATCATCTATCCACTCTTGTGTGAAGTCCCTGGTTTTGAAGTGGTCAAACCGCAAGGAGCCTTCTATCTCTTCCCAAATGTCAAAAAAGCTATGGAGATGAAAGGTTATAGCGATGTAACAGCATTTACAACGGCTATTCTTGAAGAAGTTGGTCTGGCCTTGATTACAGGAGCAGGATTTGGAGCTCCAGAAAATGTCCGCCTCAGCTATGCGACAGACTTAGATACGCTTAAAGAAGCAGTTAAACGCTTGAAAGCA
The DNA here is from genome assembly GCF_905187535.1 of Streptococcus mitis. Taxonomy (GTDB): domain Bacteria; phylum Bacillota; class Bacilli; order Lactobacillales; family Streptococcaceae; genus Streptococcus; species Streptococcus mitis_BS. Next base: position 64,485 of record NZ_CAJJIE010000013.1, on the reverse strand, counting down.
TTTATGGAAAAATAAAAGAAAAAGAAAAGGAAAAATAATGACAAAACGTGTAACGATTATTGATGTAAAAGACTATGTTGGTCAAGAAGTGACGATTGGCGCTTGGGTTGCCAACAAATCAGGAAAAGGTAAAATCGCCTTTTTGCAATTGCGTGATGGAACAGCCTTCTTCCAAGGTGTAGCCTTTAAACCAAACTTTGTCGAAAAATTTGGTGAAGAAGTGGGACTTGAGAAGTTTGATGTCATCAAACGCTTGAGCCAAGAAACTTCTGTTTATGTGACAGGGATTGTCAAAGAAGACGAACGTTCTAAATTTGGTTATGAGTTGGACATTACAGACATCGAAGTAATCGGTGAATCTCAAGACTACCCAATCACACCAAAAGAACACGGAACAGACTTTTTGATGGATAACCGTCACTTGTGGCTACGCTCTCGTAAGCAAGTAGCGGTTATGCAAATCCGTAATGCTATCATCTATGCAACTTATGAATTCTTCGACAAGAATGGCTTCATGAAGTTTGATAGCCCAATTCTTTCAGGAAATGCGGCAGAAGATTCAACAGAACTCTTTGAAACAGACTACTTCGGAACGCCAGCTTACTTGAGCCAATCAGGTCAGCTTTACCTTGAAGCAGGTGCTATGGCTCTTGGTCGTGTCTTTGACTTTGGTCCAGTATTCCGTGCTGAAAAATCAAAAACACGCCGTCACTTGACTGAGTTCTGGATGATGGACGCAGAGTACTCATACTTGACACACGATGAATCACTTGACTTGCAAGAAGCTTATGTGAAAGCTCTTCTTCAAGGTGTTCTTGACCGTGCGCCTCAAGCCTTGGAAACCTTGGAACGTGATACAGAACTCTTGAAACGATACATTGCAGAGCCATTCAAACGTATCACTTATGATCAAGCCATTGACCTCTTGCAAGAGCATGAGAATGATGAAGATGCTGACTACGAACATCTTGAGCATGGTGATGACTTTGGTTCACCACACGAAACTTGGATTTCAAACCACTTTGGTGTGCCAACATTTGTCATGAACTACCCAGCAGCCATCAAGGCCTTCTACATGAAGCCAGTTCCTGGAAATCCAGAGCGCGTGCTTTGTGCAGACTTGCTTGCTCCAGAAGGCTATGGAGAAATCATCGGTGGCTCTATGCGTGAGGAAGACTACGATGCCCTTGTTGCTAAGATGGATGAACTTGGCATGGATCGTACAGAGTATGAATTCTACCTAGACCTTCGTAAATACGGTACAGTTCCACATGGAGGATTTGGTATCGGTATCGAGCGTATGGTAACCTTTGCAGCAGGAACAAAACACATTCGTGAAGCTATTCCATTCCCACGTATGTTGCACCGTATCAAACCTTAAATAATGAGATGAAAGTAAAAGGTCAAATCGGCCTTTTACTTTTTTTAAAAATGAAATCACTTAAAAATAAGATTAATATATATATATATATATATATATAGAAAAATACATATTTTGGATATAAAACGTAGACAGTTTAATTGAAATAATGTTATAATGTAAGTTAGGAATGAAGTACCTAAGTGCAGCTATCTGACTTTCTGAATCAGGCTGAGAATGGGGGTGTTGTTTAAATACTTGGGTGTAATTCCGCAATTAACATATATTTTAAAAAAGGAGAAACCATGTATTCAAGAATGGAAAAATATCACGGACAAAAAGTGCAACGCTTTTCAATCCGTAAGTATAGTTTTGGTGCGGCATCAGTAGCTGTAGCAGCTTACATGATGTTTGGTGGAGCAGCAACTGTTCAGGCTCACGAGCAAGGTACATCAACTACAGTGACTAGCGAAAAGGTTAACTCTGATGCTGGAAATCAAGCAGATTCAAGCAAGCCTGTAGATTCAACTGGAACTGCTACATCAACAGCTGAGCAACCAGCAACACCAGCACCAGCAACACCAGCACCAGCAACACCAGCACCAGCACCAACTACAAAGGCTGACACAAGCAAGTTGGAAGCAGCTGTTGCTCGTATGGAAGCAGCCCTTGGCAAAGCAGTTCTAACTGAAAAGACTGCCTCCGCCATTGAAGCAGCAAAAGCAGAACTAGCAAATGCAAAAGCTTTAGAAGCAAACGAAAAAGCAACACAAGCAGATGTAGATAAAGCTGCTAAAGAATTGAATAACAAAGCTTTCGTTCTTGAAAGTATGCCGAAAGCAAAAGCAGAGAAGAAAGAAGAAAAAGAAAACAAAAACCAAGATTCACGTAATGGAAAAGCGATTCCTGGTCAAGGTGAAAGTGGATTTAGAACAGTAGATACAACTGCAGCTAACTCGGCAGAAGAAGCAGCTAAATACAAAGCTGAAAGAGATAACGCTTTAACTGAATTACAAGCAAATATTGCTAAAGTTCAAGCTAGACTTGATGCGGAAAAAGCAAAAGATCCGAATAAAAAAGACCAAGCTGTAATTGATACTTACACTAAAGTTATTGAAAAAGCTAATGGTGTAGTAACGAAAGCAAACGCTGCAGATGCAACATCAGCTCAAGCAATGAGTCAACAAGCAGAAGCTGTTAAATCAGAACGTGATTTATTAGCATTCTATTTAGCTGGAAAAACTGAATTAGGTGCTCCTGTTAGTGAAAACCACGTTGCTTATGGTAACAACCCTAAAAACGGTGTATTCGAAAGCTTAAAAGAAGGTTTCGGAGACAAAGTAACATTCACTGATGCAGATAAAAAATCAGAAACAATTGCTAAACAATACGAAAGTGGTCGTGACATTACTAATAAAGTAAATAATGTTCCAAATGCAAAAGATCCAATCGGTAGTGCAACATATAACTGGCAAGAAAAAGCTATTACAAAAGCTGATGCAGAAGCTGGTATGTTAAATGGTTGGAAAATTGAAAAAGGGGACAAAGTTAATGCGGTTAAACCTCTTGATGTGACAAATGTTACAGATAAAGATGGACAACCAAGTACACGTGAAGTTCCTAAATCAAAAATCTATTCAAACGATGGAGAATTGAAAAAATACCAAACATCAGGTGAGAAAAGTTATGTTAATGGTAGTGGTGCTGTTCCTTCAGTAACTCCAACAATTGATGTAATGAGAAAAAATGTGTTTGGTGAAGTTAAAAACCGTGATTACTACCTTGAATTAGGAAGTAAAGGTACAACACTTTCTAAAGAATTCGATGTAAACGGAAATTCTCGTCTAAATGTTAACTTAATTCATAGTGCAGCATACGGTGGTACTACAGCTACTTCTGCAGGTGAAAGAGTTAAATTAACAATCGTAGATGCATTTACTGGTAAAGAAATCAAACCAGTTGAAGGTAAAAATGGACCATTAACAACAGAACAAGCTGCTTTGGCTGCTAATGGATGGAACCACTTAGACCGTATTTATGATATTCCAGCAGAAACTACAAAAATTAAAGTGTTAATTGAAGCTGGAAGTCAAGGAACAAATACTTTAATTAATGATAACAAAATCAATATTAAAGATGGTTACTTAATCGGTGGTATTGGTATCGCAACTGCTCCATCTGCTGAAGTATTAACTAATGTTCGTTCAGGAAACAAACGTTTTGAATTCGGATATACAAAAGATACAATTTATGATAAAGGTCAAAAAGGTGTATTTGATATCGATATTAAAAACACTGGTGGAATGAATATTGACTACTATGCTGCATCAAATGTTGAAGTGACAGTAGAAGTTCCTAAAGGTGTAACGTTAGAAGATAAAATCTACAATGCCAATGGTGGATCAAACTGGTTAGGAAATGTTTGGGCAAATACAATCAAATGGGTTCCTAACGATCCAAGTGATAACTCAAAAGGTGGAAAATTAACTTATAACGTACCAGCCGGAAATCGTATGGCTGCTGCAGAGACAAACTCTCGTAAAACAAGTATTCCATTTACAGCAGCAGATAACTTCGTAGGACCAGCTGACTTTAAAGTAACAGTTAAGAGTGGTTTTGGAGATACGGATGCAGAAGGTAACAGACTGTACTCATATACTGCAAATGGATTAAAACCAGCTTATGAAAATGAATTTAACCGTAATGGTTTAGCAAATTCAGATGATCCAAACCACAAATATGGTAGAGAAATCTTCATTAATAGTTTACAAACTAACTCAGTCATTACCGTACCAATTAACACAACTGATGAACAATTAAAAGCAATTGCTTATGCGAAAGCTCAAGAAGCGATTAAAACTCCAGAGTTTACTAAATTATTAAACGATGTTACTGGTACAGCTGCATTAGGTGACACTAATGGTTCAACTTTTGTTAATAAAGATGATATCGCAATTACGAAAGTTGCTGAAGATGGTCGTGGTGTTGTAAAAGTACCTGTAACTTATACCGTAGATGGTAAAACTTATGAAACAACAGTTGATATCGAAGTAAACGTTGTAGAATCTAAGACAAAACCTATTGTAGTATTTGAAGGTGATAAAATTACACCAGCAAATGTTAAAGAAAAAGTTGAGCCAAGTGAAATTGATGGTAAAAAAGGTACAGCTAATGAACCAAAAGCAAGTGATATCTTCAAAACTGATGGAAAAGCTGGAGAATCAGAATTAAAAATTCCAACAACAGTTACTCACAATGTAGATGGAACTGAAGTTACAGAAGATGTAACAGTACCAGTTACTGTTCTTCCTAGAACAGAAGGTGAAGTTGACGTACCTAAAGGAGCTACTCCAGATAAAGTTAAGGATACTTTAAAAGCTAAAGCAGAAGAGTTAATTAAAACTCCTGACTTCCCTGCAAAAGTACCAGAAGGATATACAGTTACTGTAGGAGAAATTCCTGAACTTCCTGCTGATATTGCTAATAAAAAAGGTGAACCAGTAGTTGTAAAAGTTCCAGTAACATTTACATCTCCTGATGGAACAACGTATACTTCAGAAATCCCAGTAACAGTAAATGTTAAAGGTTCAGAAGTGAAACCTGTATATGTAGTGGAAGGAAACCAACCAAAACCAGCCGATGTTAATGAAGCAGTTACACCTGACAAAGGTGGAGATTTAACTCCTGTAACTGAAGCTGACATCAATAAAGACGTTCCTACAGATAAAGTTAAAGTAGGAGCAACTGATTTGTCAGTTAAAGCAACTGTTAAATACCCAACTGGTGATGAAACTGTAGACGTTCCAGTTAAAGTATTACCAAAAGCAACACCAACAGGCGTGACAGTACTTAAAGATACTGATGATACAGCTCTAACAAATGTTGTGAAAGAAAAAGCGAATGAAGCAGTAAGTAAATTAACAAACTTACCAGCTGGAATTACTGCATCACTAGATGAAAGAGAAACTTCTTACACATTACCAAAAACAGATTCAAATGGGGACAAAGATACAGTTCCTGTAAAAGTATTATATAAAGATGATAAAGGTAATGTAGTTGGTGAAGATACAATTAACGTACCAGTTAAAGTAGTAAGCTCAACACCAAAACCAGTAGTAGTGTTTGAAGGTGAAACACCAAAATTAGACAAAGATTCAGTGACACCAGGTGAAGGTGGAACAGTCGGAGAACCAACATCAGTTCCATCTACAAAAGATAAAGCTGGAGCTACAGATGTATCAGTAGATGTACCAGTAACTTACGATAATGGAAAAGTAACTGAAACAGTTAAAGTACCAGTAACCGTATTACCAGTAGCAAAATCTGATGTAACAGTAGCTAAGAATACTACTCCAGATAAACTGAAAGAATTAGCAAAAGATAAAGCTAAAGAAGCTGTTGAAGCAACAGACTTCACATCTAAATTACCAAATGGCGCGAAAGTAACTGTTGGCGATGTGACTGAAGATGTATTAGCTAAAATAACAGCTGAAAAAGGTACAAACACAGGAACTGTTAATGTGCCAGTAACCTACACAGTTGATGGAAAAGATTACACAACTACAATCCCAGTAACAGTAAATGTTAAAGGTTCAGATGTAAAACCTGTATACGTTGTAGAAGGTGACAAACCAAAAGCTGATGATGTAAATAAAGCAATCACTCCAGATACTGATGGAACTAAAACACCAGTAACTGAGGATGACATCAACAAAGCTATCCCAACAACAGATGGCAAAGTTGGATCTGAGGATGTTAAAGTTACTACAAAAGTAACATATCCTAACAATGTTGAAGAACCAATTACAGTACCAGTAACAGTATTACCAAAAGTTAAACCAGAAGGTGTAACAGTACCGAAAGATGCTGATAAGACTGAATTAGCAAAAGTTGTTAAAGAAAAAGCAGAAGAAGCAGCTAAAAAACTTGAAGGACTTCCAGACGGTGTAACAGTTACAGTAACAGATGTTAATACAACTCCTGGAACAGATACTGTAGGTAAACAAACTCCAGCAACTGTAACAGTTGAATACAAAGATAAAGATGGAAACAAAATCACTAAAGTGATTGAAGTACCAGTAAACGTTGTGTCTTCAACACCACCATCAGTAGTAGTATTTGAAGGTGACACACCAAATTCTGAAGAAATTAAGAAAGGTATTACACCAGGTGAAGGTGGAACAGTAGGAGACCCTACAAAAGTTCCATCTACAGTAGGAAAAGCAGGGGATAAAGACGTTGAAGTAGAAGTACCAGTAACATACGGAAATGGTAAATTCAAAGAAAACGTTAAAGTTCCAGTAACAGTACTACCAAAACCAAAAGCTGGAGAAGTTGTTGTACCAAAAGATCTTTCAGAGAAAGAATTAAAAGATAAAGTTGGTAAAGATGCAGAAAATGCAATCAACAACGAAGAATTCAAGAAAAAACTTCCTGAAGGAGCAACTGTTAAAGTTGATTTAACAAATGTTACAGTACCAAAAACTTCAGAGCCAGGAAAAGCTGGAGAAGTAGAAGTACCAGTGATTTACACTGTCAATGGTAAAGAGTACAAAACAACAGTTAAAGTACCAGTAACAGTGGTTGAAGGTAAAGAACAACTTGTACCAAAAGGTGATACTCCAGATCCAAAAGATAACATTACACCAGGAAATTACCCAGAAGGAGCTACATTCGAATACGATACACCAGTAGATACTTCTAAACCAGGTAAAAAAGAAGCTGTTGTTATTGTTAAAGATAAAGATGGTAAAGAAATTGTACGAGTTCCTGTAGTAGTGAATGTGGTAGAACCAAAAACAACACCAATTATCGTTCCGGAAAGAACTAAATTAACTAAAAAAGATGTAGAAAAACACATCGAAATCCCAGGAGTAACTGGATGGGAAATCGTTGGAGAACCAGAACTTCCTGAAACATTCCCTGCAGGTGTAAGACCATCAGCAACAGTTACAGTTAAATTACCAAACGGTAAAACAATGAAAGTACAAGTACCAGTAATTGCTACACCAACTGTAACACCAATCGTTGTACCTCAAGGAACAACAATTACACCAGATGATGTGAAGAAACACGTCAACATTCCTAAAGAATCAGGATGGGAAATTATTGAAGTTGGAGAAATCCCAACAACTGAAACACCTGGAGAAAAAACAGCTGTTAAAGTGAAGGTGAAATTACCAACTGGTGAAATTATCGAACTAGAAGTGCCAGTAAAAGTAACACCTAAAGAGTCTACAGGTCTTATTCCAGCACCAGTTCAGCCTGATCAAGTTGTTACTTATTTTGTAGATGAAAATGGTAAAACTATCTCTTCAAGCGAAAATGGCGCACAAGCTCCTAAGGCTATTTCTGGATATGAATTCCAAACAACTACAAAAGATCCAAATGGAAATCTTGTACACCACTATAAGAAAGTGGCAACACCACAACCTGCTGGACCAACAGCTCCTGAACAACCTGCAACTCCTGCAGAACCAGGACAACCAGCAACACCAAATCAAACTCAACCTGCAGCACCAGCTCAAGCAGATGCATCAGTAGCAACTGACACAGCTGCTAAACCAGCAACACCTAAATATGTTGAAGGTCAAAAAGAGTTGCCTAACACAGGTACAGAAGCCCATGCAGGTCTAGCAGCACTTGGACTTCTTGGAGCCCTAAGTGGATTTGGACTTCTTTCTCGCAAGAAAAAAGAAGACTAAAAACTCATAGTTTTTGAGAAGATGATTCGTCATCTTCTTTTTTTGATGTTGCGATCGATAAAATACTATATATTTTTTTGAGATGATGGTTTGTCGGTTTCTTTTTGCATTTTTATGCAATATATATATATATATATATATATATTCAGGCATGTTTAGAAAGAGTCTGATAGTATTAATTTTCTGTATTTAAGACACAAAAATAATATAAGTGAATTGAATGTAAATGAGACATATTTATTGACTAGTTAATTTTATTTATGATACAATAATATAGTTGCTTTTATAAAAATCGACACATATGTTTATATGTAATTGTAAAATTTTTAGATTGAGATAAAAAGGAGAAAACATGTATTCAAGAATGGAAAAATATCATGGTAGAAGAGCCCAGCGTTTCTCTATCCGTAAATATAGCTTTGGTGCTGCTAGTGTCCTTTTGGGAACAGCACTCGTTTTAGGGGCTAACGGAGTAAAAGCTAATGAGACAGTATCTTCAGTGAATTCAGCTACTTCAGAACTATTAAATTCGGATAAAAATCTTTCGGGTTCAAGCTTAACAACTCCTGTTGTAGAAGAACTTCCAGAATTAAAGATTGATGCCGCAAAAGCAGATGAAAAAGCTGAAGTAAAAGAAGACACTAAAACTGATGAAAAATCAGTTGCAGAAAAAGAAGTTACTCAAGCTACTGCTGATAAAGAATCAGAAAAAGTAGCAAAAGAAAACTCTGAAAAAGATAAATCTGACAAAAAAGAAGATAAAGAAAAGACTGACAAAGAAACATCTGAGAAAGTTGAAACAGAAAAAGCACAAGATGATGTTAAGACAGTTCTGACTCAATTGACTTCAGAGGCTGATGTTATGGCAACAGTAGCATCAAACTTTTCAGATAAAGAGGCTAAAGATGTTGAAGCTAAACAAAAATTGTCAGCTGCAATTGCTGCAGTGAAGCTTGAAGCGGTAGCATCTAAAGGTTTGCTTTCATCTGATGCTTCTAAAGACCAAATGGTAGCCCAAGTAAACCGTCTTTCAGCTGCCATCGAAGCAGTCTATGCTGAAATGAAGCGTGCAGGACATGCAGGTAAAGTAGAAGCAGTATTAGCTGATACTGATTCAAAAATTACAGGTAGAGACGTTCTTAAAGATGGCGAAACAGTTAATGCTGTAACAAACGCTTATGTTGATATGAATGCTGATAATACAAAACCTGTAGGATGGGGATTTGATACAGTTATTCAAACATCAACACTTAAAGCGGGTTCTATTACAAAAATTGAACTTACTAACTTAGCTGAGCTAGGTGCTGGTTTGGCAGTAAATACGGAAATCAGAGAGACAGATGGAACAGTAGTTGGTAAAGTTAAATCTATTGATTATAAAACAACTACAGGAAATAACAATAACAAATCTACACCATATTGGGCGCAACGTACACAACGTGGTATGACTTATGATCAGCGTGTTGCTGAGCAACCAGCGGTAGCGAATGAAACTGGTACATATACTTACAACATCGAGTGGAACGATAAAGTAAAAGACTATCCGAATGTGTCGTTTGGAGCGAGTAATTTATCGGGGAGTGGATACTATGCACCAGAAATTTCAAAAGATACTCCGTATACAGCAACTATCAAAATTGATGGGCGTACAGTTCTTGAGCATACTTATACAAGAAAAGGTCAACAACCTAGCTATCAAAAACAAGGTACTAGTGCATCACTAAGTGAAAACAATGGATTGACATACCTTAACAATGAGCAAATAGGTAGAAGTGATTCAATCGTATTAAAAACTGATTCAGATATTCGTTATGGAGTAGGATCTAAATTCACTATTAAACTTCCAAATGCAGATTTTACTGAATTTAAAGAACTTGAAGGAAGTTCTAAGTTTGTAAATGGATTAAATACAGCGTCAACTATTAATCCTAATAAAGGAGATAGTATTACATATCGTCCTGCTAGTCGTTGGGCTAATGTTAAAGCTAATGAAAACAACGTTTGGATTCTGAACGATGGTCGTGATAGTGGTTTCACATTAACGCCTCGATTGATCTCACCAACTGAGTTAGAACTTACAGTTACAGAAGGTGCTATTCAAGAAGGTTCTACAGTATCTATGCCTTTACAATCTTTAGGTATTGAAAAAGTAATAAAAGACAAAACTTTAACAAGTGAATATTCTAATATTACTTATGAAAATGGATTAATTAAAGAAGGTTATGTAGGAAACGATAAAACTGCAGCAACTCTTACTGTATCAGGTGGAGAATCTGTTAACGGTGAAAAAGAAGATGTTATAACTACAGTGCCAAATGGTTGGAAAATTGTAGGTGATGGTAAAGTTCAAGGTGAGCCACCAACAGGAGCTGTTGTTAGAACATTCAAAGATCTAGTAACAGGTGAAGTTATAGGTTTTGAACCAACAAGATATACGGGGAATATACCTTTAAGTGAAGATGGTTCGAAAGATTATACTAATGTACTTGGAAATAAATATGATGTAAGTAATGATCCCGTAGACTTAGTTAAAGAAGTTAATGGAGAAGAATACATTCTTGCAGATATCCCTGCTGAAAATACAAAAGGAACACTAAGTGTTACGAAGACAAGAGCAAGAGATTTATATTCTGAAGAAGAATTAAAAGCTAAAGGTATAAATGGATCTGCATTTGTTACCCCAGCACAGTATGATTATGTTAAGAAAACAAAAGTAGAAGAAGTAAACCGTACAATTAAATTTGTATATGCGGATGATGTTAAAGACCTTGCAGGTACAGAAGTATTCCCATCACAAAAACAAACTGTAAGCTACACAGGTTCAATCAAGTTAACTGCAGAAGGTAAAGCGGTAATTAACTCTAATGACAGACCAGTTTATATTAACTGGAAAGGAACTGATGGACAAAGCACTGATCTTCCAGAACTTGCAGTACCTCAAAAAGAAGGTTACATCGCAAGTGTAGAAAAAGTTCCAGTACAAGCAACAACAGCTACAGATGAAGATTACGAATATGTTGTTAAATATACAGCAATCCAAAAAGCGAAAACAACATTTGTAGACGAAAAAGGAAATGCAATTCCAGGAGTAGCTGAAATTACTGAACAAGGTGGATCAGAAACTCCATTAACAAAAGAAGCTGAAGTAAAAGCTAAGATCAAAGAACTTGAAAACAAAGGATATGAATTAGTATCTAATACATACCCAGAAGGTGGTAAGTTCGATAAAGATGTTGATACTGATCAAGAGTTTAAAGTAGTACTGAAAGCTAAAGAAGTTACAGTCACTCCAAATAATTCAAAAACACCAGGAACTCCAGTAAATCCAAACAACCCAGACGGACCTAAATACCCAGCTGGACTTGAAGAAAAAGATCTAAACAAAACAGTCACACGTACAATCACATACGTATACGCAGATGGAACTCCAGTTATGGAAAATGGAGCACCAAAAGTAGTAACACAAGAAGCTAAATTCACACGTGAAGCAAAAGTAAACTTAGTTACAGGAGAAGTTACATACGGAGACTGGTCACCAGAACAAGACTTAGCTGAAGTTAAATCGCCAGAAATTGCTAAACATACAGTTAATAAAGCTACAGTAGCGACAGTGCAAGTAACTAGCGCTTCAGAAGATATTAATGAAGTAGTTACATATACACCAGTTCAAAAGGCAACAACAACATTTGTTTATCAAGATAAAGATGGTAATGTTAAACAAGTAGAAGGAAATGAACCTATTTCTGAAACAGGTACAAATGGAGAAAAACTTACAAAAGCAGAAGAAATCGCTGCGAAAATCAAAGAAGCTCAAAACAAAGGGTATGAAGTAGTTTCGAACAACTATCCAACAGATGGAGTATTCGATAAAGATGTTGATACTGATCAAGAGTTTACAGTAACACTTAAAGAACGTGTAGTACCAGTAACACCAGATCAACCAAAAACACCAGGAACTCCAGTAGATCCAAACAACCCAGACGGACCTAAATACCCAGCTGGATTAGAAGAAAAAGATCTAAACAAAACTGTCACACGTACAATCACATACGTATACGAAGATGGAACTCCAGTATTAAACGAAGACGGAACACCAAAAACAGTAACTCAAGAAGCTAAATTCACACGTGAAGCTAAAGTCAACTTGGTTACAGGTGAGGTTACATACGGAGGCTGGTCAGAAGCTAAAGACTTACCTGAAGTGAAATCACCAGTAGTTAAAGGATACTTAGCTGATAAAGCAACAGTACCAACTACAAAAGTAACTGTAGACTCAGAAAATACTACAGAAGTAGTAACCTACAAACCAATCGGTTCATGGGTACCAAACATCCCAGGACAACCAACAAGTCCAATCAAATATCCAAACGATCCAACAGATCCAACAAAACCAGGACAACCAACTGAAGTAGTACCATATGTACCAGGCTACACACCTAAGGATAAAGATGGTAATCCGTTGAAACCAGTTGATCCAAACGATCCAACTAAAGGATATGAAGTACCAAGTCTTCCAACAGATCCAAGTCAAGATACACCAATCAACTACGTAAAAGATACTCAAAAAGCGAAGACGACTTTCGTAGATGAAAAAGGAAACCCAATTCCAGGTGTTGATGCTATTACTGAAGAAGGTGACTCAGATACACCACTTACAAAAGAGGCTGATGTAAAAGCGAAAATCAAAGAACTTGAAAACAAAGGATATGAATTAGTTTCTAATACATACCCAGAAGGTGGTAAGTTCGATAAAGATAAAGACACTGAACAAGAGTTCAAAGTAACGCTTAAAGCTAAAGAAGTTACAGTAACACCAGATCAACCAAAAACACCAGGAACTCCAGTAGATCCAAATAACCCAGACGGTCCTAAATATCCAGCTGGACTTGAAGAAAAAGATCTAAACAAAACAGTAACACGTACAATCACATACGTTTACGAAGATGGAACTCCAGTGTTAAATGCAGACGGAACTCCTAAGACAGTAACACAAGAAGCTAAATTCACTCGTGAAGCTAAGGTTAACTTGGTTACAGGTGAGGTTACATACGGAGACTGGTCAGAAGCTAAAGACTTAGCTGAAGTTAAATCACCAGTAGTTAAAGGATACTTAGCTGATAAAGCAACAGTACCAACTACAAAAGTAACTGCAGATTCAGAAAATACTAAAGAAGTAGTAACCTACAAACCAATTGGTTCATGGATTCCAAACATTCCAGGTCAACCAACTAACCCAATCAAATATCCAAACGATCCACAAGATCCAACCAAACCAGGACAACCAACAGAAGTGTTACCATACGTTCCAGGATTCACTCCAGAAGATAAAGATGGCAACCCACTTAAACCAGTTGATCCGAAAGATCCATCAAAAGGATATGTAGTACCAAACATCCCAACAGATCCAAGTCAAGATACAGTAATTAACTACGTAGCCAACAAAGCTAAACTAGTAGTTAAATATGTAGATGAAAATGGCAAAGACTTAATCCCTTCAGAAACAACAGAAGGAAAAGTAGGAGATGAGTACACAACAACTGGAAAAGTTATTCCAGGACACCTACTTGTTCGTGTTGAAGGAGAAGCAAAAGGTAAGATTGGAACAGATGGTTCAACAGTAACATACGTGTACAAACCAATCGGATCATGGATTCCAAACATCCCAGGTCAACCAACTAATCCAATCAAGTATCCAAATGATCCACAAGATCCAACAAAACCAGGACAACCAACAGAAGTGTTACCATACGTTCCAGGATTCACTCCAGAAGATAAAGATGGCAACCCACTTAAACCAGTTGATCCGAAAGATCCATCAAAAGGATATGTAGTACCAAACATCCCAACAGATCCAAGTCAAGATACAGTAATTAACTACGTAGCCAACAAAGCTAAACTAGTAGTTAAATATGTAGATGAAAATGGCAAAGACTTAATCCCTTCAGAAACAACAGAAGGAAAAGTAGGAGATGAGTACACAACAACTGGAAAAGTTATTCCAGGACACCTACTTGTTCGTGTTGAAGGAGAAGCAAAAGGTAAGATTGGAACAGATGGTTCAACAGTAACATACGTGTACAAACCAATCGGATCATGGATTCCAAACATCCCAGGTCAACCAACTAACCCAATCAAGTATCCAAACGATCCACAAGATCCAACAAAACCAGGAAGTGATAAACCAGTTCTTCCATACGTCCCAGGTCATACACCTGTTGATGGAAACGGTCAACCACTTAAACCAGTTGATCCAAATGATCCAACAAAAGGATACATCAGTCCAGATATCCCAACAAATCCAGGTGAGGATACACCAATTAATTACATTCCAAATGTAACTCCAAATGGGGATCAGGACGGTTATACTCCACAACCAAAACCGCAACCTGAACAAGTTGTGACTTACTATGTGGACGAAAATGGTAAAGATATCGCACCAAGTGAAAAAGGAGCACAAGCTCCAAAAGGAATTTCAGGTTACGAATACGTAACAACTACGAAAGACCCTAATGGAAATCTTGTACATCATTACAAGAAAGTGGCAACACCACAACCTGTTCCATCAACACCAGAGACTCCTGAACAACCAGTAGCTCCAGTGCAACCGGAACAACCAACAACTCCAACCCAACCTGCTGTTCCAACACCAGCTGAAACATCAGTACCAACTGATTCAGCTACTCAACCAGCAACACCTAAATATGTTGATGGTCAAAAAGAATTGCCTAACACAGGTACAGAAGCTAACGCTAGCCTTGCAGCGCTTGGACTTCTTGGAGCCCTAGGTGGATTTGGACTTCTTGCTCGCAAGAAAAAAGAAGACTAAAAACTCATAGTTTTTGAGAAGATGATTCGTCATCTTCTTTTTTTATTTCGGTGTTTTTACTTGCGTAAAAAATTTTTTTCTAGTATAATAGTTTATTGTGAGCGAACCTCACTTACCCCTTGCAAAGTCTTGGGGTCATTAGACCAAAAGGAGGAACATATCAATGGCTAAATACGAAATTCTTTATATCATTCGTCCAAACATTGAAGAAGAAGCTAAAAACGCTTTGGTAGCACGTTTTGACTCTATTTTGACTGACAACGGTGCAACTGTTGTTGAATCAAAATCTTGGGAAAAACGTCGTCTTGCATACGAAATCAAAGATTTCCGTGAAGGACTTTACCACATCGTTAACGTTGAAGCAAACGACGACGTAGCTCTTAAAGAGTTTGACCGTCTTTCAAAAATCAACGCTGACATTCTTCGTCACATGATCGTCAAAACTGACGCTTAAGAAGGTAAACTATGATTAACAATGTTGTACTTGTAGGGCGTATGACACGTGACGCTGAGTTGCGTTATACCCCATCAAATGTAGCAGTTGCGACTTTTACTCTTGCAGTAAACCGTACATTTAAGAGTCAAAATGGCGAACGTGAGGCTGATTTTATCAATGTCGTTATGTGGCGCCAACAGGCTGAAAACCTTGCTAACTGGGCTAAAAAAGGCTCACTTATCGGGGTGACAGGTCGTATCCAGACTCGTAGTTACGATAACCAGCAAGGACAACGTGTCTACGTGACAGAGGTCGTGGCTGAGAATTTCCAAATGTTGGAAAGCCGTAGTGTGCGTGAGGGTCACACAGGTGGAGCTTATTCTGCACCAACTGCAAACTATTCAGCGCCTACAAATTCAGTACCAGACTTTTCACGTGATGAAAATCCATTTGGAGCAACAAATCCTTTGGATATTTCAGATGATGATTTACCATTCTAATGGACAACTAAAATTATAAAGGAGAAAAAACATGGCTCAACAACGTCGTGGCGGATTCAAACGCCGTAAAAAAGTTGATTACATCGCAGCAAACAAAATTGAATATGTTGATTACAAAGATACTGAGCTTCTTAGCCGTTTCGTTTCAGAACGTGGGAAAATCCTTCCTCGTCGTGTAACAGGAACTTCAGCTAAAAACCAACGTAAAGTAACAACAGCTATCAAACGCGCTCGCGTAATGGCTTTGATGCCTTTCGTAAACGAAGATTAAAGAAAAGACCCCGACGGGTCTTTTTTTCACGAGCTCAACGAGTCAAACCCCGGCTGGTTTTTTTTCTCTATAAACGTGCTATACTGATAGTAGGAATTTTTAAAGGAGTATCTTATGAAGGGAAACGCTGTTATTAGAAAAATGATTGAATCGGATATCAAACACCTGTCCCAAGGTTTTATCAATCAGGGTTGGCCTGGTAGAGAAGAAATTTTGGCTAGATATTTTCTGGAACAGGAAAGTGGTGAGAGAGAAGTCTTAGTTGCAGAAATTGATGGTGCTGCAGCGGGCTACGTTACTATTTCGCCCTCTGCTAAACATGGTCCTTTTGCAGAAGTCTATCCAGAATTATCAGATTTTAATGTGTTTGAGCCTTTTCGAAATCAAGGGATTGGGAATCAACTGCTAGAAGAAGCAGAAAAACGAGTCAAGTTTGTTTCGAGCAAGGTCACTCTTGGTGTAGGTTTACACTTAGGCTATGGCCCTGCCCAGAGATTGTATATCAGACGGGGCTACATTCCAGATGGGACAGGTGTCTGGTATCGAAATCAACCCTTGGAAATGAATGCAACTTGCCAAAATAATGATGATTTGGTTTTGTATCTAGTAAAGGAATTCGGATAAGAGACAAGGATTTTATTGGGGATGTGGGATTTGCCTACTTTATGGTATAATGGAAAGAGTTAGATTGAAAGAGGTAGTGAGATGGATGCGAAATTAAGATACAAGGCAAAAAAGATTAAGATTGTCTTTTTTGATATTGATGATACATTGCGGAATTCAAAGACAGGTTTTATTCCAGCTTCAATCCCAACTGTTTTTAAGCAATTACGTGAGAAAGGAATTTTGACAGGTATTGCTTCTGGACGAGGGATTTTTGGTGTTGTACCAGAGATTCGTGAACTCAAGCCTGACTTTTTTGTGACCTTAAATGGGGCTTATATTGAAGATAAAAAAGGTCAGGTTATTTATCAACATCAGATTGAGAAGTCAGATGTTGAGGAGTATATTTCTTGGGCTAAGGGAGAAGGAATTGAGTATGGCTTGGTTGGGAGTCATGATGCCAAGTTGTCGACTAGCACCGATATGATTAGTGAGGCTATCAATCCAATTTATCCCGATTTGGATGTGGATCCAGATTTCCACGAAAAAGAAGATATCTATCAGATGTGGACTTTTGAAGATAAGGGTGATGATTTGCATTTACCTGACAGTCTCTCAGACAAACTTCGCATGGTTCGTTGGCATGAGCATTCGTCTGACATTGTACCGATTTCAGGCTCCAAAGCGACAGGTGTGGAAAAGGTTGTGGAACACCTAGGCTTGAAACCAGAGAACGTCATGGTCTTTGGAGATGGCCTCAACGACTTGGAACTCTTTGATTATGCTGGAATCAGCGTTGCCATGGGAATTTCTCATGATAACATCAAAGAAAAAGCGGATTATATAACAAAAACATTAGAAGAAGATGGCATTTTTGATGCCTTAGAAGGATTTGGTATGGTAGAAAAAGAATTGCATTTTCCACAAGTAGACATTGAAACAGTAGAAGGTCCTCTTGCGACCATTAAGACCAATCACGGAGACTTGCGTATCAAGCTCTTCCCTGAACATGCGCCTAAAACAGTAGCTAACTTTGTTGCTCTTTCAAAAGATGGCTACTATGATGGAGTCATTTTCCATCGTATTATCAAGGATTTTATGATTCAAGGTGGAGACCCAACTGGAACTGGTATGGGTGGCGAGTCAATCTACGGCGAATCTTTTGAGGATGAATTCTCAGAAGAACTTTACAATATCCGTGGTGCCCTTTCCATGGCCAATGCTGGTCCAAATACCAATGGCAGCCAATTCTTTATCGTACAAAATCAACACCTGCCATATTCTAAGAAAGAAATTGCTCGTGGTGGTTGGCCAGAACCGATTGCGGAAATCTATGCGGAACAAGGTGGGACACCTCACCTAGACCGCCGTCACACGGTTTTTGGTCAGCTAGTTGATGAAGCATCTTACGCTGTCTTGGATGAAATTGCTGCTGTTGAGACAGGGGCTATGGACAAGCCAGTTGAAGATGTCGTGATTGAAACTATTGAAATTGAGGACTAAGATGAAAATCGGTGATAAGCTAAAGGGGCGTATTACAGGGATCCAGCCCTATGGTGCCTTTGTTGAACTAGAGACGGGTGATACGGGGCTGATTCACATTTCAGAGATTCGTACCGGATTTATTGAAAATATTCATGACGCCTTGAAAGTCGATGAAGAGGTTCAGGTTCAGGTAGTAGATTTAGATGAATTTACAGGGAAAGCTAGTCTTTCTATCCGCACTTTGGAGGAAGAAAAGCACCAGTTTCCGAGAAGGAGACGCTTTTCAAGCGACCGCTTTAACTACGGCTTTGCGCCTCTTAAAAGAATGATGCCAATTTGGACTAAGGAAGCCCTTCAACATTTGAAGAAGCAGAAGAATTAGTTAGAAATCTATATTCTTTGTAATGTTAATATAAATTTGCTATAATAGGACCATGGAAGAAGAACAATTATTAAAATCAGGAGAGCGCATTAACCAGCTCTTTTCGACAGATATTAAAATCATTCAAAATAGAGAGGTTTTTAGCTATTCGGTGGATAGTGTTCTCTTGTCACGCTTTCCACGTTTTCCTAAGAAGGGCTTGATTGTGGATTTCTGTGCTGGGAATGGAGCAGTGGGGCTTTTTGCCAGTACTCGTACTCAGGCACAGATTTTGGCTGTTGAGATTCAGGATCGTTTGGCGGATATGGCTGAACGCTCTGTCCGTTTGAATGGATTAGAGGAGCAAATGCAGGTCATCTGCGATGATTTGAAAAATATGCCTGCTCACATTCAGGGAAGTAAGGTAGATATGATTTTGTGTAATCCGCCCTATTTCAAGGTGGATCCTCATTCCAACTTAAATGAGAGCGAACATTATCTCTTGGCACGCCATGAAATCACGACTAATTTGGAAGAAATCTGTCGTAGTGCCCAAAGTATTCTCAAGTCCAATGGGCGTTTGGCAATGGTGCATCGTCCTGACCGCCTCTTGGATATCTTGGACATGTTGCAACGGCATAATCTAGCTCCTAAGCGCCTGCAGTTTGTTTATCCAAAGCGGGAAAAGGAAGCCAATATGCTCTTGATTGAGGCTATCAAGGATGGCTCGACAAGTGGTTTTAAGGTTTTACCACCTTTGATTGTCCACAATGATGATGGTTCCTATACGCCCGAACTCGAAGAGATTTATTATGGATCATAAGGCTTATATGTATGTGCTGGAGTGTCGTGATGGTTCCTATTATACCGGTTATACGACTGACGTGAGAAGACGCCTCGCTGTCCACAATAGTGGGAAAGGAGCCAAATATACACGAGCACGATTGCCGGTCAAACTCATCTATGCTCAAGGTTTTGCCAGTAAGGAAGAAGCCATGTCGGCTGAAGCCCTTCTCAAGCGTAAGAAGAGGCCACAGAAGGAGCAATTTTTATCTGAAAATCAAGATAGAAATTTACTTAGTCATTTTGAACAATTGTGAGGAGTCCTTTGACTCCTCTTACTTTTGTCAAAAAGCGAAAAAAATGCTACAATAAAGAGAATAAACAAAATGAGGTATTATCATGTCTAAGATTCTAGTATTTGGTCACCAAAATCCAGACTCAGATGCCATCGGGTCATCTGTAGCCTTTGCCTACCTTGCAAAAGAAGCTTATGGTTTGGATACGGAAGCTGTTGCCCTTGGAACTCCAAATGAAGAAACAGCCTTTGTCTTGAACTATTTTGGTGTAGAAGCACCGCGTGTTATCACTTCTGCCAAAGCAGAAGGAGCAGAGCAAGTTATCCTGACTGACCACAATGAATTCCAACAATCTGTATCAGATATCGCTGAAGTAGAAGTTTATGGTGTTGTAGATCACCACCGTGTGGCTAACTTTGAAACTGCAAGCCCACTCTACATGCGTTTGGAGCCAGTTGGTTCAGCGTCTTCAATCGTTTACCGTATGTTCAAAGAACATGGTGTAGCTGTACCTAAAGAGATTGCTGGTTTGATGCTTTCAGGTTTGATTTCAGATACCCTTCTTTTGAAATCACCAACAACACACCCAACAGATACAGTCATTGCTCCTGAATTAGCTGAATTGGCTGGTGTCAACTTGGAAGAATATGGTTTAGCTATGTTGAAAGCTGGTACAAACTTGGCTAGCAAATCTGCTGAAGAATTGATTGATATCGATGCTAAGACTTTTGAATTGAACGGAAATAATGTCCGTGTTGCTCAAGTAAACACAGTTGACATCGCTGAAGTATTGGAACGTCAAGCAGAAATTGAAGCTGCAATGCAAGCCGCTAACGCAGCAAATGTTTATTCTGACTTTGTCTTGATGATTACAGATATCGTCAACTCAAACTCAGAAATCCTAGCACTTGGTGCTAACATGGACAAGGTTGAAGCAGCCTTCAACTTCAAACTTGAAAACAATCATGCCTTCCTTGCTGGTGCTGTTTCACGTAAGAAACAAGTGGTACCTCAATTGACTGAAAGCTTTAATGCTTAAGATTTTGAGTGTTAATTCAAATTAGGAAAGGCTAGTTTGACTTATATCGAAAGGAGTTTCGGCTCCTTTTTTTCTAGGAGTGAAGCATGTTAGAAAATGGCGATTTGATTTTTGTGAGAGATGAGTCAGATATGGGACAGGCCATCCAGACTTCCACAGGCAACTATAACCATGTTGCGATTTGTTTGGATGGGATGATTTACCACGCTAGTGGACAGGATGGTGTTGTCTGTCAGGAACCAGTAGACTTCTTTGAGTCCAATCACTTGTACGACCTCTATTTCTACCCAGAAATGGATATCCAGTCTGTGAAGGAAAAAGCTTGCAAACATCTAGGAACACCCTACAATGCTTCTTTCTATCCAGCTGGACCTGGTTTCTACTGTTCCCAGTACATGGCAGAAATCCTACCGATTTTTGAAACGATTCCCATGAAATTTAGAGATGGGGAGCAGGAGATTAGTGATTTTTGGAGAGAGTATTACAGAGAACTAGGTCTGCCTGTTCCTTTGAACCAGCCGGGGACCAATCCTAGTCAGTTGGCAGCATCGCCTCTGTTAGAATGTAAAGAAAGGAATCTTCATGATTCAGATTTTTAATCCATCTCGTTTGACGAGACAGCCATTTTTTAGAGAATTGATCTGCTATCTGGACCAGCATGAGGATGTTATTTTGCGAGAAATTAAGGCTCAATTTCCAGATGTTGCAGTTGATAAACTCATGGAAGAGTATATAAAGGCAGGTTTGATTCTACGAGAAAATAAGCGTTATTACCTTAATCTTCCTATGCTTGAATCACTCGATAGTCTTGAACTGGATCAAGAGATTTTTGTCAGCGAAGATAGTCCGGCCTATCAAGCCTTGTTAGAGCAGGGTTTTGAGACAGAATTGCGCAATCAAACCAATGCAGCTATTTTAGTTGAAAAGACGGACTTTGCGAGAACAAAAATGACCTTGTCTAATTATTTCTACAAGGTCAAACATCAGTATCCTTTGACAGAAAAACAGCAGGAACTTTACGACATTTTGGGAGATGTTAATCCTGAGTATGCTCTCAAATATATGACAACTTTTTTGCTAAAATTTCTCAAAAAAGACCAGCTTATGCAGAAACGCCGTGATATCTTTGTGGACAGTTTAGTTGTCCTAGGTTATATTGTTCAAAATGAAGATGGAAAGTATGAATTGGCCGTCGATTTTGATAAGGAAAGATTAACTTTCTACTTGGCCTGATTTTTTTTCTGAGCACATTGTTTGACTTTCCTTAGTATTCGGTATAAACTATATGTAACCGGTAACACATATCGGAATAAAACTAAAGGAGACAATCATATGTCACTTGAAAACAAATTGGAACAAGCAACAGGCGCTATCAAAGAAGGATTTGGTAAAGTTACTGGGGATAGCAAAACTGAAGCAGAGGGCGCTGTAGAAAAGACAGTTGCTAAGGCAAAAGAAGTAGTTGAAGATGCTAAAGGTGCTGTAGAAGGTGCCGTTGAAGGTTTGAAAAACGCTTTTAAATAAGGATAGAAAAAATCAAGGGTTTCATTTCCCTTGATTTTTTACTATCTTATAAATAATTTTCTGCGACGGTTGCATCTCCTGGATAGGTTTCTTTCTTGCCTTGCACGATTTGGTAGCAATCGGCCCCCTTACCAGCGATAATGACAGCATCTAATTCGTGATTTGTGATAGCCATAGCTGTCTTGATGGCTTCTTGGCGATCCGCAATTTTTTCAACAGGATGATTGATGTAGCTACTGATTTCATCTGCAATGGTCATTGGGTCTTCATAGTTGGGATCATCAGCAGTTAGAAAGACTTGAATCTCAGGGTGTTGATTAAGGAGGAGGCCAAAGTCCTTACGACGACTTTCTCCCTTATTTCCTGTCGAACCTAACACCAGAGCAATCTTTCCTGTTTGATGAGTCTCTACAACATTGATGAGTTTTTTGAGACTGTCACCATTGTGGGCGTAGTCGATGAAAACCTTGGCTCCGTTTTTCTGAGTGAGGACTTCCATACGACCAGGAACACGGGTTGCAGCGATTCCTTTTTTGATGTCCTCAAGACTAGCTCCGAGACGGAGGCAAGCAAGTCCAGCAGCAACGGCATTTTCTTGGTTAAAGTGGCCAATGAGTTGAATATCATAATCTCCAGCGAGTTTACCCGTAGCTGAAAAGCTAAAGGCTTTGGAATTCTCGATTTGGTTATCAGACTGGCTACCATAGAAGTCATGGTTTTGATTTTCCACTTGTTCTTTTAGTACAGAAAAGTGGTCCATGTCACTGTTAATGATGACTGCTCGGCTATTTTTCATTAAGAGACGCTTGTGGTAGAAGTAGTCTTCAAACGTCGGATGCTCAATCGGACCGATATGGTCTGGGCTGATATTGAGGAAAACTCCCACATCAAAGGTGAGACCATAGACGCGTTTGACTAGATAGGCTTGACTGGATACCTCCATGATGAGGTGGGTGCGATCATTTTGCACAGCTTGATTCATCATATCAAAGAGGTCAATGCTCTCAGGAGTTGTCAATGCTGACTTAAAGAAAGTCTTGCCATCTAGAGTTGTGTTCATGGTCGACAACATTGCAGGTCGGTGCCCTTGAGATAAGATGTTATAAGCGAAATAGGCTGCTGTTGTTTTACCTTTGGTTCCAGTGAAGGCGAGGAGTTTGAGCTTTTTCTGTGGATTGCCATAAAACTCCATAGCAATCAAACTCATAGCTTTCTTGATATCACTGACGATAATGGCAGGAATACCAACCTCATAGTCTTTTTCAGCCACATACCAACCGAGACCTTGAGAGATAGCTGAAAGCAGAAATTCCTTTTTAAAGGCAGCGCCCTTGACGAAAAAGAGGCTCTTCTCTTTGGCCTTGCGGCTGTCATAGCAGATGGTGTCAAAGACGACATCACTATAGTTGTAGTGGTAATGTCCTTGGTCTATAATCTCACGGAAGAGACCATCATTCTTTAATATATCTAATACGGTTTCAATCTTAATCATACTTTCTATTGTAAACCGAAAGTCGTAAATTTACAAGTGACAAGGAAAAGTTTATAATGGAAGATGAGGAATTTTTCCTAGTGATTAAAATAAAATGAGGAATCTATGTCTAACGAAAACAATCACCAGCAGGCCCAGATGTTACGGGGGACTGCTTGGCTAACGGCTAGTAACTTTATCAGTCGCCTGCTTGGGGCCATTTATATTATCCCCTGGTATATCTGGATGGGGTCTTATGCAGCTACGGCCAATGGTCTCTTTACCATGGGTTATAATATATATGCTTGGTTCTTGCTGATTTCAACAGCAGGGATTCCAGTTGCGGTGGCCAAGCAAGTTGCCAAGTATAATACCATGCGAGAAGAAGAGCATAGCTTTGCTCTGATTCGGAGCTTTTTAGGTTTTATGACAGGATTAGGTCTTGTTTTTGCACTAGTCTTGTATATCTTTGCTCCTTGGCTAGCAGACTTATCTGGCGTGGGCAAAGACCTGATCCCAATTATGCAGAGCTTGGCTTGGGCGGTCTTGATTTTCCCATCTATGAGTGTTATCCGAGGTTTCTTCCAAGGGATGAATAACTTGAAACCTTATGCCATGAGCCAAATCGCTGAGCAGGTCATTCGTGTTATCTGGATGCTCTTAGCTACCTTTATGATTATGAAAATGGGCTCAGGAGATTATCTAGCAGCGGTTACCCAATCCACCTTTGCTGCCTTTGTCGGCATGGTAGCTAGTTTTGCAGTTTTGATCTATTTCCTTGCCAAAGAAGGATTACTTAAAAGAGTCCTTGAAACAGGAGATAAGATAAACAGCAAGCGTCTTTTGGTCGACACCATTAAGGAAGCCATTCCTTTTATCCTGACAGGGTCTGCTATCCAGCTCTTCCAGATTTTGGACCAGATGACCTTTATCAATAGTATGAGCTGGTTTACCAACTATAGCAATGAAGACTTGGTTGTCATGTTTTCTTATTTCTCTGCCAATCCTAATAAAATCACGATGATTTTGATTTCTGTTGGGGTTTCGATTGGGAGTGTAGGCTTGCCGCTTTTGACTGAAAACTATGTCAAGGGAGATTTGAGAGCAGCTTCTCGTCTAGTTCAAGATAGCATTACCATGCTTTTCTTATTCCTGTTGCCAGCAACGGTTGGAGTGGTCATGGTAGGAGAACCTCTTTATACGGTTTTCTATGGCAAGCCAGATAATTTAGCCATGGGCTTGTTTGTCTTTGCCGTTTTGCAGTCTACCATTTTAGGTTTGTACATGGTCTTGTCTCCAATGCTTCAGGCCATGTTCCGCAACCGCAAGGCTGTTCTCTATTTTATCTATGGTTCGATTGCTAAGCTAGTCTTGCAAATTCCAACCATTGCCCTCTTCCACAGTTATGGTCCCTTGATTTCTACAACCATCGGTCTTATCATTCCTAACGTCTTGATGTATCGGGATATTTGTAAGGTAACAGGTGTCAAGCGTAAGGTGATTGTGAAGCGAACCATTTTAATCAGTTTGTTAACTATTTTCATGTATCTTGTAGTAGGAATAATGCAGTGGATTTTAGGATTTGTTTTCCAACCAAGTGGTCGTTTGTGGAGCTTCCTTTATGTAGCCCTTGTTGGTGCCATGGGAGGAGGAATTTACGGATTCTTGAGCCTTCGTACTCGCTTATTGGACAAGGTGATTGGACAAGCTCAAGCAGATCGCCTGCGAGCAAAATTAAAAATTTCTCAATAAAACTTTATAAATAAAGGGAATAATTTGAACGTTTCTATCAAGGAATGATTAAATTATTCTCTTTTTTATTATTTTGTAGAATAATTTCTATAGTTTGTAGATGGAATGATTAATTTTTTCAAAAAACCTATTGACTAAATAAAACACGAGTTGTATAATAAGACAAATATTTAAATCAGGAGGTTCTGGAGATGAAAAAGTCTAAAGCCAAGTATGCAGCACTTGCAGGTGTCGTATTAAGTGCAGGTATTTTATTAAGCGCGTGTGGAAATTCTAGCACAGGGTCAAAAACATATAATTATGTTTATTCTAGCGATCCGTCAAGTTTTAACTATCTAGCAGAAAACCGTGCGACAACTAATGATATTATCACTAATCTGGTAGATGGTCTTATGGAAAATGACCAGTATGGGAACTATATTCCATCCTTGGCAGAGGATTGGAGTGTTTCTCAAGACGGTTTGACTTATACCTATAAACTGCGTAAAGATGCTAAATGGTATACTGCAGATGGAGATGAATATGCTCCTGTAACTGCTCAAGATTTTATAACTGGTCTTAAGTATGCAGCTGATAAAAAATCAGAAGCCTTGTACCTAGTTCAAGACTCTGTTGCTGGTTTGGATGACTATATCAACGGGAAAACAACTGACTTTTCAACTGTAGGTGTTAAGGCGATTGATGACCAAACTGTTCAATATACCTTGACACGACCAGAATCTTACTGGAATTCAAAAACAACATCAACCATTCTCTTCCCTGTTAACGCTGATTTCTTGAAATCAAAAGGTGATGATTTTGGGAAGGTAGACCCATCTAGCATATTGTACAATGGACCGTTCTTGATGAAATCCTTTGTTTCAAAATCTGTTATTGAATTCAAGAAAAATCCGAACTACTGGGATGCTAAAAATGTCTTTGTAGATGATGTGAAATTGGCCTATTATGATGGTAGTGACCAAGATGCACTAGCTCGTAACTTTGTCGAGGGAGCTTATAGCTACGCTCGTCTCTATCCAAATAGTTCAAGCTTTGAAGGGATTAAAGAAAAGAATAAGGATAATATCATCTATAGCTTGCAAGATGCCACTTCTTATTTCTTAAACTTTAACCTGGATAGAAAATCTTATAAATTCACTTCTAAGACAAGTGATGCTGAAAAGAAATCGACTCAGGAAGCGGTTCTTAATAAAAACTTCCGTCAAGCCATTAACTTTGCCTATGACCGTACAGCTTACGGGGCTCAATCCCAAGGAGAGGATGGTGCAACTAAGATTTTGCGTAACCTAGTCGTTCCTCCAAACTTCGTAAGTATCAATGGCAAAGACTTTGGTGAAGTAGTAGCCTCTAAGATGGTTAATTACGGTAAGGAATGGCAAGGAATTAACTTTGCAGATGCCCAAGATCCATACTACAATCCTGACAAAGCCAAGGCTAAATTTGCTGAAGCTAAGAAAGAACTCCAAGCTAAAGGAGTTCAATTCCCTATCCACTTAGATAAAACTGTAGATTTGACCAATAAGGCAGAAATTCAAGGAATCAATTCCATGAAACAATCAATTGAATCTGTCTTGGGGGCAGATAATGTTGTGATTGATGTTCACCAACTCTCTACTGAAGACTTTGATAATACAAGCTATTTAGCTCAGACTGCAGCTCAGAAGGATTATGATCTTTACAACGGTGGCTGGAGCGCAGACTATCAAGATCCATCAAGCTACCTTGATATTTTTAATATTAATTCTGGTGGAGTGTTGCAAAATCTAGGTTTAGAACCAGGTGAAGCCAATGACAAGGCCAAGGCTGTTGGATTGGATGTCTACACTCAAATGTTGGAAGAAGCTAATAAGGAGCAAGATCCAGCTAAACGTTATGACAAATATGCGGATGCCCAAGCTTGGTTGGTGGATAGCTCTCTAGCAATTCCAAATGTTTCACTTGGTGGAACACCAACATTGAGAAAAATTGTTCCTTTCTCAACACCATATTCATTGGCTGGTAATAAAGGGGTTGAATCATATAAATACCTCAAATTACAAGATAAGACAGTTACAAAAGACGAATATGAAAAAGCCAAGGAAAAATGGTTGAAAGAAAAAGAAGAATCCAATAAAAAAGCCCAAGAAGAATTGGCAAAACATGTCAAATAAGGATTTTTCAAGAAAAACGATGGTTTCGAAGGAAACTGTCGTTTTTTTATGGACTGATATTAAATTTGTAAGAAAAAATCTAACATTTTTTTATTTGTTTATTGGAGTTATGATATAATGAATATAATAAAAGTTGTGAGAAGCTATTTTTTAAATCCTCTTCCAGTGTTAACTGAAGTATACACAAGCTAGGATGATTTTATAGGAGGGATGCCGTCTACTGTAAAAGTAAGATAAAACGCAATAATTGATAAGTTCTTCTTTAAGTGAAGAATTCTTAACTGGCTATTTAGTGATTTTTATGGAGGTATCATCATGGGCGCTATTATGGAGTTTGCAACAGAAAAACAGATTGAATCATTTCTTTCAACTTGCCACATTGAAGGGCAAAAGAATTTTCTGATGGCTTTCAAGAAAAAGACATGGCTGAAATCCTTTATTGATTTCTTCGTTATAGGAGGAAATTACTATGTTCAGTCGAGTGTGAAGCCTAAGATTCTGGCATTCACACCTAAGGGAATCTACTTGATGGATATCAGTGATATAACTGAAAATCATTCTAATCATGTTATTGAGATGCCTTGGAATCAGGTTCAAGATTTTACTTATAAGACAGTCTTGAATACAGTTAGGCTGAACTGGAACTATCAAAATGAAGCCTATATTTTTTCCGTGGATGTCGGTCAGCTTAGTCAGCGTGTGGGTCAGTATCAATTTAACAAAGATCACTATGACTATTTAGCCCAACAGGATTTCTTTCGGTCCAAGTAAACCTTAGCAATCATTTTCACAAAAGAATCTGGAATGTTTTCTGGATTCTTTTTAGCTTTACTAGCTAATACTCAATGAAAATCAAAGAGCAAACTAGGAAGCTAGCCGCAGGCTGTACTTGAGTACGGCAAGGCGACGCTGACGTGGTTTGAAGAGATTTTCGAAGAGTATAAGTGTATAGCTTGAAACTATAACTAGCTCTTGAAAAGAAGAAAATGAGTTGATGAAAATAAGTGGTACAATAGTTACTATAGATTTGGAGGTATTGTATGAGCAAGGAATTACACATTAACACAATTTTGGCCCAGGCGGGCATCAAGTCAGACGAAGCGACAGGAGCTTTGGTGACACCGCTGCATTTTTCAACGACCTATCAGCATCCTCAGTTTGGTCAGTCTACTGGATTTGACTATACTCGGACTAAAAACCCAACTCGCAGCAAGGCTGAAGAAGTCTTGGCAGCTATTGAGTCAGCAAATTATGCCCTAGCGACTAGCTCAGGGATGTCAGCTATTGTCTTGGCCTTTAGCGTTTTCCCAGTAGGAAGTAAGGTTTTGGCTGTCCGTGACCTTTACGGTGGTTCTTTCCGCTGGTTCAATCAAGTGGAGCAGGAAGGTCGTTTCCATTTTACCTATGCCAATACAGAAGAAGAGTTGATTGCCGAGTTAGACAAGGACGTGGATGTTCTCTATATTGAAACACCAACCAATCCCTTGATGTTAGAATTTGATATTGAGAAACTAGCAAAATTGGCTCATGCTAAGGGTGCCAAAGTAGTGGTGGACAATACCTTCTACAGCCCTATCTACCAACGTCCGATTGAAGATGGAGCTGATATCGTTCTCCATTCAGCGACCAAGTATCTAGCAGGCCACAATGATGTCTTGGCTGGAGTGGTTGTGACCAATAGTTTAGAACTATACGAGAAACTCTTTTACAATCTCAATACGACAGGGGCAGTCTTGTCTCCATTTGACAGTTATCAGTTGATTCGTGGTCTCAAGACCTTATCTCTTCGTATGGAGCGCTCAACAGCTAATGCTCAAGAAGTGGTTGCCTTTTTGAAGGATTCTCCAGCAGTTAAGGAAGTTCTCTACACTGGTCGTGGGGGTATGATTTCCTTTAAAGTAGCGGATGAAACACGCATTCCTCATATCTTGAATAGTCTTAAGGTCTTCTCATTTGCGGAAAGTTTAGGTGGGGTGGAAAGTCTCATTACTTATCCAACGACGCAAACTCACGCTGATATTCCAGCAGAAGTGCGCCATTCTTATGGTTTGACAGATGACCTTTTGCGTTTGTCAATTGGGATTGAGGATGCTAGAGATTTGATTGCAGATTTGCGCCAAGCCTTGGAAGGATAAGATAAAGATGGGAAAATATGATTTTACAAGCCTGCCCAATCGTTTAGGGCACCATACCTATAAATGGAAAGAGGCTGAAACGGATAGTGAAGTCCTACCAGCTTGGATAGCAGACATGGACTTTGTAGTCTTGCCTGAAATCCGCCAAGCCGTGCAGACTTACGCAGAACAACTAGTTTATGGCTATACTTATGCCAGTGAAGAGTTAATTAAGGAAGTTCAAAAGTGGGAAGCCAGCCAACACGGTTACCACTTTGACAAAGAGGCCCTTATCTTTATCGAGGGTGTAGTACCAGCTATTTCAACAGCTATTCAAGCCTTTACAAAAGAAGGCGAGGCAGTTCTGATTAACACACCAGTTTACCCACCTTTTGCTCGCAGTGTCAAGTTGAATAATCGCAGATTGATTACCAATTCTTTGGTGGAAAAGGATGGTCTGTTTGAGATTGACTTTGACAAACTTGAAAAGGATCTGGTAGAAGAGGATGTCAAGCTCTATATCCTCTGTAATCCTCACAATCCTGGTGGACGTGTGTGGGAAAAGGAAGTGTTGGAAAAGATTGGTCAACTCTGTCAAAAACATGGTGTTTTCTTGGTTTCAGATGAGATTCACCAAGATTTGGCCCTCTTTGGTCATAAGCATCATTCTTTCAATACCATCAATCCTGATTTCAAAGAATTTGCTATCGTCTTGACTAGTGCCACTAAAACCTTTAACATTGCTGGGACAAAAAATTCCTATGCAGTTATTGAAAATCCTAAGTTGAGAGCGGCTTACCAGAAACGTCAGTTGGCTAATAATCAGCATGAAATTTCAGGTTTGGGTTACTTGGCGACAGAAGCTGCCTATCGCTATGGGAAGGATTGGCTAGAGGAACTCAAGCAAGTCTTTGAAGACCACATCGATTATGTGGTGGATCTATTTGGCAAAGAGACTAAAATCAAGGTCATGAAACCGCAAGGAACTTACTTGATTTGGCTTGATTTTTCAGCTTATGACCTGACTGATGAAAAATTACAAGAGCTGTTGAGAAATGAAGCTAAGGTTATCCTCAACCGTGGTTTGGACTTTGGTGAGGAAGGAAGTCTCCATGCCCGCCTCAATGTAGCCATGCCTAAATCTCTGCTGCAAGAAGTCTGTCAGCGGATTGTGACTACTTTTGCTAAACTTTAAAAATCGCTATAAAAATCCAGCCTTCTAGGAGAAAAGTCTTCCTAGAAGGCTATTTTCATAGGCGAAAATATGGTATAATAAAAAGATAAGGTAAAGGTGAAAATATGGCTAAATTGATTCCGGGGAAGGTCCGTATCGAAGGCGTTGCCCTTTATGAAACCGGTAAGGTTGACATCATCAAGGAAAAGAACAATCGGCTCTATGCTCGCGTTGCAGAAGAAGAACTGCGCTATAGTTTAGAGGATGATTTGGTTTTTTGTGCCTGCGATTTTTTCCAAAAGAGGGGCTACTGTGTGCATTTGGCGGCGCTGGAGCATTTTTTGAAAAATGATGAGCGTGGTCAGGAAATCTTGCAGAGTCTGGAAGAAGGTCATGAAGAAAAAGAGGCCGTTGAAACCAAGGTGACCTTGGGTGGCAAGTTTTTGGATCGAATCTTGTCTCCAAAATCAGAACGAGCCTATGAATTATCGGCTGTGGGTCAGGTGGAAGCAGGAACCAATCATATCTTGTGGACGTTGAGAATCGGGCAAATCAATAGCCAAAAATACTATGTCATTCGCGATATTCCACTCTTTTTAAAAGTTGT
This sequence comes from Streptococcus mitis, assembly GCF_905187535.1. Classification (GTDB taxonomy): domain Bacteria; phylum Bacillota; class Bacilli; order Lactobacillales; family Streptococcaceae; genus Streptococcus; species Streptococcus mitis_BS. The sequence continues at coordinate 33,029 of NZ_CAJJIE010000013.1, read as the reverse complement.
CGAGAAGAGAAAGCCTTATATGATTGGCAAAACTTATGAGGAGTCTCTTTCTTGGGAATCCTTTGATGAGGCCAGCCAAGAACTTTTGACTTTCTTGCGGGGACTAGTGGAGGAAGGACAGGCTCCAGACCTCTTTTTCCAAAACCAAGGTCGGCACCTCTTTTTCCCTCTGACCTTTTTTGAGCAGGGTGTGAATTTATTGATGACCTTGCCACATTTTCAATTTGACCATCAAGTGGATAGCTATCAGAATCTACTTTTTCAGGATATGCATGCTGATGCCAATCTCTTTGCCTTTACAGTAACAGAATACTCGGACTATTTTGAAATGGAAATCAGTGAGAGTCCTAGGGTAAATGTCTTTTATCAGGGAGCTGTGTTGTTTCATAAAGGACAGGTTTATTTTCTAACAGACCAGCAGATACGTCTTCTCAAGGAAATCAAAGCGTTGCCTTTGGATCAGCATGGAAAGAAATACCTGCAATTTGATAGTAGTGACCGAGATAAATTGGCTTCCTGTCTAACGCTCTTTGGCCAGATGGGCATCGTTTCAGCTCCAGAACGTCTACAAATCAAAACTTTTGCACCCTCTTTTTACTTTGACAGGGAAGAGGATAATCGAATTCGTTTAGAGATTCAGTTTGATTATGGAAATAGACAGGTATCTAGCCGACAAGAGCTAGAAGAATTACCTTTTTCGAGTGATGCTGACTTAGAAGAAAGAATTTTCCAAGTCTGTTTGGTTGCAGGTTTTGAAGCAGACTTTCAATCTTGGCGTCAGGCCTTAAAAGCCGAGTCTGTCTATCATTTTTTCCATGACATCATTCCAGTCTTTGAAAAACTCGGGGATGTTGACCTATCAGACAAGTTAGAAGAGCTCTATAACCTAGCGAGCCCTCAAGTGCAGATTGCTTCCAAGGGAGGTCTCTTGGAAATCCAGTTTGATTTTCAAGATATTGCCCAAGAGGAAATTGACCAAGCCATGCAGGCCTTGGTTGACAATCAAGATTTTTATATTGATTCGTCCAACCAAGTCTACTTTTTCGATGAAGAAACCAAGAAGATTCGCCAAAATTTACAGGAACTGGGGCAGTTTGAACTAAAAGATGGCTCCTTGCAGGCTCGAAAATCTTTGGCCTACAGTTTAGCTCATCTCTTTGAAGGGCGAGATCGTGTTTCTTTTTCACAAGAATTCCAGAATTTGGCCCACGATTTGACGCATCCAGAGGACTTCCCTAGACAAGTAACTCAAGTTCAGGCTGATTTGCGAGATTATCAGGAAAAGGGAATCGGCTGGTTGCAAATGCTCCATCATTATGGTTTTGGTGGGATTCTGGCTGATGATATGGGATTGGGGAAAACCCTTCAGACCATTGCTTTTTTGACCAGTCAAGTGACAAAAGAAAGTCGAGTCTTGATTCTCGCTCCGTCAGGTTTGATTTACAATTGGGCAGATGAATTTCAGAAGTTTGCCCCACAGTTGGATGTGGCTGTTGTTCATGGTTTGAAAACGAGTCGTGAAGAGATTCTTGCTGAAAGCCATCAAATCTATGTGACGAGCTATGCTACCTTCCGTCAGGACAGTGAACTTTATCTAGGGATGGCCTTTGACTTCCTTTTCTTAGATGAGGCTCAGGTCATGAAAAATGCCCAGACCAAGATTGCCCAGACCTTGAGACAATTTGTGGTGCCGTCGGTCTTTGCCTTGTCAGGAACTCCTATTGAAAATCATTTAGGTGAGTTGTGGTCTATTTTCCAAATCGTTATGCCAGGACTTTTGCCAAGCAAGAAAGAATTTATGAAATTGCCAGCTGAGCGCGTAGCTCAGTTTATCAAGCCTTTCGTCATGCGACGCAAGAAAGAAGAAGTTCTGACGGAATTGCCAGACTTGATTGAAGTGGTTTATAAGAATGAACTGGAAGACCAGCAAAAGGCTATTTACCTAGCCCAGTTGCAACAGATGCGAGACCGCCTGGCTCAAGTGTCAGATCAGGAATTTCAGCGAAGTCGTGTGGAAATCTTATCTGGTTTGATGCGCTTGCGTCAAATCTGTGATACGCCTGCCCTCTTTATGGAGGATTATCAGGGAGCCAGTGGCAAATTGGATAGTCTACGAGACCTGCTGGTGCAGGTGGCGGACAGCGGACACCGTGTCTTGATTTTCTCGCAGTTCAAGGGAATGTTAGAGAAAATTGAGCAAGAATTGCCAGATTTGGGTTTGACATCTTTTAAAATTACAGGTTCAACCCCAGCCAAGGAAAGACAAGATATGACCAAGGCCTTTAACCAAGGGGAAAGAGATGCCTTTCTAATTTCCCTCAAGGCTGGTGGGGTCGGTCTGAACCTGATAGGTGCTGATACGGTTATCTTGGTTGACCTTTGGTGGAATCCTGCGGTTGAGGCGCAAGCCATTGGCCGTGCCCATCGGATGGGGCAGGAAGAAACGGTTGAGGTCTATCGTTTGGTGACTAAGGGAACCATTGAAGAAAAAATTCAGGAACTCCAAGAACAAAAGAAACATCTGGTGTCACAAGTATTGGATGGAACAGAGTCACGTGGCAGTCTGACCCTAGCAGAAATTCGAGAAATTTTGGGAATTTCTGAAGCCAGCACTTGAAAAATCAAGACAATACGCTATAATGAAGTGTTGAAAGGAAATAGAAAATGAGAGAAGAACGATTTCCATTAGTGTCAGATGATGAGGTCATGCTGACTGAGATGCCAGTCATGGACCTGTATGATGAATCTGACTTTATCAGTAATATCAAGGGAGAATACCGTGATAAGAATTATCTGGAGTGGGCTCCTATTACTGAAGAAAAACCAGTTAAACCGATTGAAAAACAGGTAGAGAAACCTAAAAAGGCTGGTTTAGGGGTTAAGAAAGAAGGAAAGAGCTATGCGGAGGTGGCGCGTGAAGAAGCGCGTGCAGACTTGAAAAAGAAACGCTCAGCAAGCTATCTGACCAAGGACATCCCTCCTACAAGACGCCACTCTCAGCCAAGTCCAGTTAGACAGGGCAATCAACCGACAGCGCCTTTCCAAAAGGAAAATCCTGGTGAATTTGTCAAATATAGCCAAAAATTGACCCAGTCTCATTACATCTTGGCGGAAGAAGTGAGCCACATTTCTACTCAAACAGAGAAAACAGAAACTACAGGCCCAAAGAAAAACAACTATGATTTTCTGAAGAAGAGCCAAATCTACAATAAAAAGAATCAACAAAAAGAACAAGAACGTCAGGTTGCCCAAGAGTTGAATCTGACAAGAATTACGGAATAGGGGAGAAAACATGTCAAAGACATATCATTTTATCGGAATTAAGGGATCAGGGATGAGTGCCTTGGCCTTGATGTTGTACCAAATGGGGCATAAGGTACAGGGATCAGATGTTGAAAAGTACTACTTTACTCAACGCGGTCTTGAGCAGGCAGGGATTACCATTCTTCCTTTTGATGAAAAGAATCTAGACGGAGATATGGAAATTATCGCTGGAAATGCCTTTCGTCCAGATAACAACGTCGAAATTGCTTATGCAGACCAAAATGGCATCAGCTACAAACGTTACCATGAGTTCCTAGGTAGCTTTATGCGCGATTTTGTTAGCATGGGAGTAGCAGGAGCGCATGGAAAAACTTCAACGACAGGTATGTTGTCTCACGTTTTGTCTCACATCACGGACACTAGCTTCTTGATTGGAGATGGGACAGGTCGCGGTTCAGCCAATGCCAAATATTTCGTCTTTGAATCTGACGAATATGAGCGTCACTTCATGCCTTACCACCCAGAATACTCTATCATCACCAACATTGACTTTGACCATCCAGACTATTTCACAAGTCTAGAGGATGTTTTCAATGCCTTTAACGACTATGCTAAACAAATTACTAAGGGTCTCTTTGTCTATGGTGAAGATGAAGAATTACGTAAAATTACGTCTGATGCACCAATCTACTATTATGGTTTTGAAGCTGAAGGAAATGACTTTGTAGCTAGCGACCTTCTTCGTTCAACAACGGGTTCAACCTTCACCGTTCACTTCCGTGGACAAGAGTTGGGACAATTCCACATTCCAACCTTTGGTCGTCACAATATCATGAATGCGACAGCCGTTATTGGTCTTCTTTACACAGCAGGATTTGATTTGAACTTGGTACGTGAACACTTGAAAACATTTGCCGGTGTTAAGCGTCGTTTCACTGAGAAAATTGTCAATGACACAGTTATTATCGATGACTTTGCCCACCATCCAACAGAAATCATTGCTACTTTGGATGCGGCTCGTCAAAAATACCCAAGTAAGGAAATCGTAGCAGTCTTCCAACCGCATACCTTTACTAGAACTATTGCCCTGTTGGACGAATTTGCCCACGCTTTGAACCAGGCTGATGCTGTTTATCTAGCGCAAATTTATGGATCTGCTCGTGAAGTAGACCATGGTGATGTTAAGGTAGAAGACCTAGCCAATAAAATCAATAAGAAACACCAAGTGATCACTGTTGAAAATGTTTCTCCACTCCTAGACCATGACAATGCTGTCTATGTCTTTATGGGAGCAGGAGATATCCAAACCTATGAATACTCATTTGAGCGACTCTTGTCTAACTTGACAAGCAATGTTCAATAGGATTTTCCCATGGAAATTCCAATTAAGATCATTCAGGCAAGTAAGTCTGATTTGGCTGAGATAGAGGAACTTCAGGCTTTATCTTTTCCAGTTGAAAAGCAGCAACCTTCCCATATTTTAGAAGAAAGGTATCCGTAAGTATGCGGATACCTTTCTTCTAGCTAGGGATGAAAATCAGCTTCTAGGCTATGTTCTAGGTGGTCCTCAGCCACATAATCCGCAATGTCTAGAAATGCATTCTTTAGTCATTGAGTCTGGACATCAGAGACAGGGCTTGGGCACGCTTCTTCTTGCGGCTTTGAAAGAGGTGGCGGTTGAGCTGGATTACAAAGCTATTTGTTTGAAGAGTCCTGATGAGTTGCTTTCCTATTTTGAAATGAACGGTTTTATTGATGAAGAAACTTCGCTTTATGCAACTAGCCAGGGTTTTAGTATGATTTGGTTTAATCCCTTTTATCTGGAGGCACAATGAAAATCAGACAAGCAAGATTAGAAGATTTGGATCGTATCGTTGAGATTGAACTAGAAAATTTCTCGGTTGAAGAAGCCATTCCTCACTCTGTTTTTGAGGCGCATTTGCGAGAAATTCAGACCTCTTTTCTGGTTGCAGAAAAAGAGGGTAAGATTATTGGGTATATAGAAGGGCCAGTTGGACCATACCGTCATCTGCAAGATCAGTCTTTTACAGAAGAGATAGAAGATTATAGTCATGAACCTGGTGGTTATATCTCTGTGACCTGTCTTTCTATTGCCGAGGAGGCACAGGGCCTTGGACTTGGTCAGAAATTACTAACAGCCTTGAAAGAACTGGCTCTTGAACATGAAAGAGAAGGTATTAACCTCACATGTCATGACTATCTCATCACCTACTACGAAAAACATGGATTTGTCAATGAAGGCCAGTCTCAGTCAACCTTTGCAGGGGAAACTTGGTATGATATGGTCTGGGAAGCTAAAAAATAAGCTAGAAAAGCATGCTAGGTTGCTTTTCTTTCGTTTTTAAGATATAATATTATGGATTGTCAACGAGGAGGATAAACTTTTGAGTGAAAAGCCAAGAGAAGACGAAAAATTAAGCTTTAAAGAGCAGATTTTACGTGATTTAGAAAAAGTAAAAAGTTATGAAGGGATTCGTCAAGAGGCCGCTGAGCTTGATGAAAAAAAATCAGCTTTGTCTGTCCCTGACACAAAAATCGCTGATGAAGAAGTGATGAATGCATCCCTATCAGCTGTTGAAAAAATTATGGAGAATGCACCACGTGTTCCACAGCATCCTAGTGAAGATGTGCCTGCATCACCGGCGGAGGAACTAAGAGAGGAAGCTCCAATCGTTCCTAGTCACCCTAGTCAAGATGTTCCAGCTTCACCAGCTGAAGCAAGTCCATCAAGACCGGTTCCAGGACCAGATGTCAATCGTCCACAAAAGGCCGAAAGAGATTTGAACACAACTCCAACAAGAGTAGCTGTTTCTTATAGAACCGAAGAACAAAAAGAGACACAAGCAGAAGCGCCAAGACCTGAACCGGTCGTCGAAGCGGAAGCTGTTGACGTGATTTCTGAAACTCCACGTCGTAGTCGTCGTGAGACTGTTAAACCTGTTAAGAAGAAAAAATCACATTTGAAAGCTTTCTTCATTTCTCTATTGATTTTCCTTGCCTTGATTTCAGCAGGTGGTTACTTCGGTTACCAGTATGTTCAATCATCTTTATTACCAGTTGATGCAAATTCTAAGGAATATGTAACGGTTCAAATCCCAGAAGGATCCAATGTCCAAGAGATTGGATCAGCACTTGAACATTCTGGTGTGATTAAACACGGAGTGATTTTTGCTTTTTATGCTAAATATAAGAATTATTCAGATCTGAAGGCTGGATATTACAATTTGCAAAAGAGCATGAGTACAGAGGATATCATCAAGGAACTTCAAAAAGGTGGTACTCCTGAACCTCAAGAACCTTCACTTGCAGATTTGACTATTCCAGAGGGCTATACAATTGAGCAAATTGCCCAAGCTGTAGGCCAATTACAAGGTGAATTTAAAGAGCCTTTGACTGCGGATGCTTTCTTGGCTAAGGTTCAAGATGATAACTTTATCAGTCAAGAAGCTGCTAAATATCCAAACCTACTCGAAAGCTTGCCGACAAAAGAAAGTGGAGCTCGTTACCGTTTGGAAGGTTATCTTTTCCCAGCAACCTACTCTATCAAGGAAAGCACAACTATTGAAAGCTTGATTGATGAGATGTTGGCTGCTATGGATAAGACTTTGACTCCGCACTATAGTGCAATTAAGTCTAAAAACTTGACAGTCAATGAATTGCTAACCATTGCTTCTCTTGTTGAAAAAGAGGGTGCTAAGACTGAAGATCGTAAGTTGATTGCAGGTGTTTTCTACAATCGCTTGAACCTTGGTATGCCACTTCAAAGCAATATTGCAATCTTGTATGCCCAAGGTAAACTCGGTCAAAATATTAGCCTAGCAGATGATGCTGGAATTGATACATCAATTAATTCACCATACAATGTTTATACAAAACCTGGTTTGATGCCTGGTCCAGTGGATAGTCCAAGTCAGGACGCGATTGAGGCAAGTATCAACCAAACGAAGAGTGAGAACCTCTACTTTGTAGCCAATGTTACAGATGGTAAAGTCTATTACGCGGTTACTCAGGAAGAACATGATCGTAATGTAGCTGAGCACGTTAATAGTAAACTTACTCAAAATAGTAGTTCAAACTAAGACTACAAACATGAGAATCTCAGATAGAGATTCAACACTACCGAAAGAAAGTTGAGAAAAATGGCAGAAAAAACATATCCTATGACCCTTGAGGAAAAGGAAAAACTTGAAAAAGAATTAGAAGAATTGAAATTGGTCCGCCGACCAGAAGTGGTAGAACGCATTAAGATTGCCCGTTCATACGGTGACCTTTCTGAAAACAGTGAATACGAAGCAGCTAAGGATGAACAGGCCTTTGTCGAAGGACAAATTTCTAGCTTGGAAACAAAAATCCGTTATGCTGAAATCGTCAATAGCGACTCAGTTGCCCAAGACGAAGTAGCGATTGGTAAAACAGTCACTATCCAAGAAATTGGTGAGGACGAAGAAGAAGTTTATATTATCGTAGGTTCAGCCGGTGCGGATGCCTTTGCAGGTAAAGTCTCAAATGAAAGCCCAATTGGACAAGCCTTGATTGGTAAGAAAACAGGTGACACAGCAACCATTGAAACACCTGTTGGTAGCTACGATGTAAAAATCTTGAAGGTTGAAAAAACAGCCTAAAAACAGAAAAGGAGTGGGGAGGCTGTGCGCTTCACTCACTCCTTTTTCCATTTTAAATTGAATTGGAGACGATATGAGTTCAAAGAAGAAAAAAAATAAGATGGAGCGTGGTCTGACCAATCGTCACGTGCAGGTTATGGCCATTGCAGGAACAATCGGAACAGGACTCTTTTTGGGAGCAGGTCGCTCTATTAGCCTAACAGGTCCTTCCATTGTTCTGATTTATATGATTACTGGGGCTTTCATGTTCCTCATGATGCGTGCGGTTGGGGAAATGCTCTATCAGGATCCTGAGCAACATACCTTTATCAACTTTATCACACGCCATTTGGGCAAGGGCTGGGGTTATTTCTCAGTTTGGTCTTACTGGCTATCCGTTGTCTTTATCGGTATGGCGGAAATCACAGCCATCTCTCACTATGTTCAGTTCTGGTTCCCTAGCTGGCCAAGTTGGATGATTGAGATTGGATTTTTGACCATTTTAGCCTTGGTCAATCTGATTGCGGTTAAGCTCTTTGGAGAAGTTGAGTTTTGGTTTGCGATGGTCAAGATTGTGGCTATTTTAGCCATGATTGCCACAGGAGTCTTTATGGTCTTGACAGGCTTTAAGACACCTCATGGTGTAGCAAGTTTGGCTAATATTGCGGACAATTTCTCCCTCTTCCCAAATGGTGGAGTCAACTTTGTCATGGCCTTCCAGATGGTGTTCTTTGCCTATCTCATGATTGAGTTTATCGGGGTCACAACTTCTGAAACCAAAAATCCACGTCAGGTCTTGCCAAAAGCCGTTAAGGAAATTCCTTTGCGTATCGCCTTTTTCTACGGTGGTGCCCTCTTAGCCATCATGGCTATCATTCCTTGGCGTGAGCTTGCTTCTGCTGATTCACCTTTTGTTACTGTATTTGAATTAGCTGGTATCAAGTGGGCGGCAGCCTTGATTAACTTTGTCGTTTTGACATCAGCAGCATCTGCTCTTAACTCGACCCTTTATTCAACAGGTCGTCATTTGTACCAGATTGCCCATGATTCGCCAAATCCATTCTTAAAAGCGATCAAGGCAGATACTCTTTCTCGACACAATGTGCCACAAAATGCCATCATCGCTTCAGCAATCTTGATTGCCCTAGCAGCATTTATCAACGTCTTGCCAGGTGTTTCGGATGCCTTTGCCTTGATTACGGCATCATCATCAGGTGTCTATATCGCCATTTATATCTTGATTATGGTGGCTCACCTTAAATACCGCAAGTCACCAGACTTTATGGCAGATGGCTACCTCATGCCTCATTATCGTTTCCTAAATCCCTTAACCATGCTCTTCTTTGTCTTTGTCTTTGTAACCCTCTTTTTACAAGAGTCTACATTTGTCGGAGCAATCGGATCAGCTATCTGGATTATCGGTTTCGGGATTTATAGCCAGTGGAAATTTAGAAAATAAATCATGAACTCATCAGCTTAGGTTGGTGAGTTTTTCTTTGAGATCAAGCCAAAAAAGCACCAAGGTCTAAAGTGACTTTGGTGCTTTAATACTCTTCGAAAATCTCTTCAAACTACGTCAGCGTCGCCTTTCCGTATATATGTGTTACTGACTTCGTCAGTTCTATCTACAACCTCAAAACAGTGTTTTGAGCAACCTGCGGCTAGCTTCCTAGTTTGCTCTTTGATTTTCATTGAGTATAAAGTTATAAACATTTTGTTGCTTATTACTGTTAATAGTTATTCCTCATCTTCTGTAGAAAATGGAATACCAGTTTTATTTAATCGTTGAACTTCTTTGACGAAAGTGTTCTTTTTGTCAAACATACTTGCTAGTGGGAAGAGGTTGTTTTGGGCATCAATGTAGTGAAGAACATTATTAGCTAGTTCAATACCTTTAGGGTTATTTTGTCGAAGTAGATTGTAAACTTCATACATGTTTAAATGAAATAGATTGAGTAATAATACTGAAGAAAAAGGTACCCCTTGGGTCAGGAATAATTTTAACTTATAGATGAGTATTTCTGCTTTATCGTAGTAGCCATAGCGAGAGTATGTTCGAACCAAAAGTATAGCCGTTTGAGAATGAGTGTGTGTAAAATCTATTGGTTTATTTTTGGAATCTTCCAATGCTTTAACGATAGTTTTTTCGACGTGTTCAAGGAATCCTATCTCAAACAATTCAATTTTGAAACTAAGTAAAGTAGTAATAATAGTCAAATCATAAGCGTAGAGAGTATCTAAACTTATGATATACTCTTTCAGGTAGTTAATAGCTTCTAACTCGTCAGCTGTAATATTGTCTAATGTTTTTACCTGATCAATAGTAGCTAATTTTACTAAGTAATAGTTTAAAATATTATTCCAATCACTCTTTTTTCCGAGTATTTGTTTTGCTTTTGTTAAATCATTGTTATTGAGCGCAAAAACAACTGCTTTTATTTTTTGGTGATCTGCTTGGTGAATTAATAATATATTTGAAAGGTCTTCCAAATCAAAGTTAAGGTTAGCTAGTAATTCAAAAAAAGTATCAACTTTAACGGTAGCCAAACCTTTTTCAAAACGACTGAGGTTGTTGGGAGTAATGGCATCTCCAGCAGCCTCTTTAAGGCTCATATTGCGATCTTGACGGATTTTATAAACGATTTCTCCATAGTGATTTGATTCCATAATGTTCTCCTTGAGCTTTATTGGTTTTATTATAACTTAAATTTTTCTATTTTTGAAAAAAACTACTGTTTTTAGTAGAATTTTTTGAAAAATCCTGGGTGAGGGATAAAATTCTACTGTTTTCAGTAGAAATATCCAAAAAGGGGATTATTTACTGTATAATCAAGTCAATCAAAAATAAAGGAGATAAGGATGAAAAAGTCCCTGCTTATAACAACTGCTACAGTGGCTGGTTTGGGAGTCGTTACCACAACTCAAACAGTCTTTGCCACAGAAGCCTCGACTGAAAGCATAGTTAAGGCTACTGTCAATGATAAGGTCACAGACAAAGACCTATCTGACGCTGAAAAACGTGCTGTAGATACCGCTAAAGATGCTGACCAAAAAGCAAAAGATGCCAGTCAAGCCAAAGACGAGCTTGACAAGGCGCAAAAAAACAAAGACGCTAAGAAAGCTGAAAAAGAAGCCATTGAAAAAGACCTTGAAAAGGCAAAAAGCGCTACACCTGAGAAAATCCAAAAGGAAACAGAAGATGTAGACGCTAAAGAAAAGGCTAAAGCCGACAAAGAAGCCGAAGCCAAAGATAAGGCAGACCAAGTGACTAAAAAGTCTGATGAAGCCAAACTCGCTAAAGAAGAACTTGATAAGGCCCGTACAGGTGTCGAAAAGGCTGACAAAGAGTTGAAAGACGCGACAGATGACTATGACCCAGCAGCGAAAGACAAGGCTCAAAAAGAAAAAGATGACGCGGATAAAGATGTTCTTGTAAAAGATAAAGCTAAACGTGATGCGGAAACAGAGCTTGAAAAAGCAAAAGAAGACGACAAAACGCGTGAAGCTAAGAAAGTTCAAGAACGCCAAAACAAAGCAGACAAAGAAGCGGATAAAACGGCAAAAGAAGGCGCAGTCAAAGACGCGGAAAAAGCCGTAAAAGATGCTGAAGAAAAACTAAAAACAGCACAATATCCGACAGATGTAACCGCAACTCCAGAATGGCTTGCTAAAGCCAAAGAGCTTATCAAACGTCGTATGGATAAATACCCAGAACCATATCCAAATATGGACGGTATGGATGCAGACCAAATCGACAAAGCGGATGAAGAATGGAACGCTCGCTATAACGTTTGGTTGGAACAATATCGTAAAGATATTCGCCGACTAGAAGAAGAGTTGACTGAACTAGACCGTGAAACAAATGAAAAATGGATGGAAAAAATCGGTAGCATTAGTGAAAATGGAATCAAAGACGGAGAAAATGATGTCAAATATGACCCAAATAACCTTCCTCAAGATATCGTTAATGACTTAAACAACCATTTTGTTACTCTTTTAAACAACCTTCGTAAACAATTAGACTTACCAGAAGCAAAACTCAACACAAATAATAAAGAGTTTGCCAAAGAAGTCGCTAAAGTCTATAAAGACAATGACTACCAAGACCTTAGCCATTTTGGACGTGGGATTAATGACGTTGCACGAAAACGAGGCTTGATTGCATCTGATAATCCAGGTGTTGATACTCATAGTCAATATTATGAAGACCTCATGAATATTCCAATGGGTTCAGATAAAATGACTAGACAAGAACTCATTGCTCGTATGACAGAAACATTCTTATCATTCTTTGCAGAAGGATACTTGACTGGTGGATATGGTCACTTCTATAGTCTTCTACAAGCCGATACTTTAGGCTTGAACACATCAATCATCAAAGGTGGACAGCTTTTAACTGACCTTGGTGACCCTGATTTCACACATGTATTCCGTATTCATGTTTTAAAAGTGAAAGGTGAAAAATACATCGATAACGATGATACCGATATCCAAAAATCTAAATACGACGAACTCTACGGACCAAACTCTAAAGCCAACCTTCCAACCCCAACTCTCCAAAGCAAACAAGAAGTAGAAGCGGAATTGGAAAAATCTAAAGCTGATAAGAAGACGGCTGAAGATAACTTGGAACAAGTGAAAACAGAGCTTCAAGAAATTGAGAAACGCATTGCCGAACTTGAAAAAGAAGTATCTGAAACACCAGCTAAAGAATCAAAACGCGCAGAAGCGGTTAAAGAGCTTGAAAAAGCCAAAGAAAAAGCAGAAGACGCTCAACGTAAGCTAGAACGTGCGACACTGGACGATAATGCCAAATCATTGCGTCTGGAAAAAGCTCGCAAGGCAAAAGACGAAGCGGACAAAGAATTGGCTAAGAAATTAGCAGAAAGTCAGCAAAAAGACAAAGACTTGGAAAATGCTAAGATTGACCGTTTGAAAGCAGACAAAGAGTTGAAAGACGCGGAAGACGCACTTCAAAAAGCAAAAGACAAGTTGGCAGAAACCCTTCGTTTGAGCCAAGAAAAAGGCAAACTAGAAGCAGAATTGAAAGCCAAGTCAAAAGAGTTGGATGAACTCTGCAAACACGTAGACGACTTGAAACGTGACGTGAAGCAAAAAGAAGACGAAGCCGAAAAAGCTCGTAAAGTCAAAGACGAAGCAGAACGTGAGTATCAAAAATTGCTCCTTCGTAAGACAATCGACGACGCTATCATTCCAGAGAAACCAGAATTTAAAGGTGGCGTAAACGGTCCAGGTGCTATTCAGCCAGAACTACCAGAATTTCCACTTGATCAATTACCTAAGGATGAGCCGAAAGTAGACGAACCAAAAGTTGAGCGACCAAAAGTAGAACAGCCTAAGACAGAAGAACCTAAGGTAGACCAACCTAAAGCTGAAGAACCCAAAGCTGAAGAACCCAAAGCTGAAGAACCAAAGGCTGAACAACCGAAAGGCGAAGAACCCAAAGGCGAGCGACCAAAAGTAGAACAACCAAAAGGTGAAGAACCAAATCAAGAGCCTAAAGGTGACAGACCGAGTGACCAACCGAATGCCGACAAACCAGATCAAGATGGTGACCAGAACGTGAAACCTGTTGGGCCTGCACCAAGCTACCAAGCGCCTGCAGTTCTATCTCCAGCCCAAGAAGAAGCTGGACAAAAATCATTGCCAAATACTGGCAGTCAAGTCAGTCTACTAGCTTTATTAGGATATGGCTTCTTGGTAGGATTAGGAATTATTTTAAAGAAAAAAGAGGGATAAAAATTGAAAAAGAAATTTGCATTTGTATTATCGTTAGTGACGAGCTTATTGCTTCTCGCAGCTTGCTCATCAGCAGATGGGACTTATGTCTATCAAGGTAGCATGCCATTTATGGAAGAAGCAACTGTGACTATCCAAATCAAGGGTGATAAGGGACAAGTTCATACCAAAGGAAAAACGATTGGTTTCCTAACAGAGGGCCAGCAAACGGAGCAGACAGATGAGATGAAGGTCAACCAGAAAGAAAAGACTTTTGAATTATCTTCAATGAAACTAGGTTATGAGATTAAAGGTGGAGAGTTGATCATTACTTCAGATCCTTCTGGTATACTAGCTGGTAAATCTTTTAAAAAGAAATAAAAGGAGGTATTATGTCCAAGAAAAGTATCTTAAGTGGCTTGTTATTGGCTAGCTCAGTGCTTTTATTAGCAGCCTGTGGGCAGCAAGCTAGCCAGACGAGTGAAGGTGAGTCGTCTGACGCTACAGTCCAAACCAGTGCTTCAGAAGCGAAAAAAGCTGAACAAGCCAAGATTGATTACCAAATCGTCTATCAGAATATCTTAGACTCCTATAGAGAGCGAGTTAAGACAGCGCAAAATCAACAAATGCCACAGAAGTCGACAGGTGACAAAGAAGAGTCTTATATTGATTCCATTTTGTTTGATTACAAAGGGATAGATATCAGCTACACTTTCTACGATATCAATAAGGATGGGAAGAAAGAACTGCTGATTAAGCAAGATAAGATTCTACTTGGGATTTATTATCTGACAGATCAGGGAGCTCAGCTGGTCAAGTCTGGTGGAGTAGCTGGAAGAGGCGGAGAACGTCAAATCTTGATTCCTTATGAAAATGGAACTATCTCTTACTTGATTTTCAGTGCTTCTAGGCCAGAGGCCATTGCTAAAACCTATCTCTTTGCAGATGGTCGTTATCAGGAAGCCAGCTCAGTCAACTATGATTTAAGAGAGACAGATGATCCTTCAAGTTTACAAGGGCTAGATGGGATTAAAAAGCTTGATTTGGAAGGTTTGAACTGGTTGATTTTTGATGATGCTTCAGCTAGTCGTCCCTTTATTGACCTAGAGGAGCAGGCTAAGGGTCCTGGTGCTCATCTGGCTGAGATTCATCAGAAAAACTTTAGCAGTATCAAAGGTACTTGGAAGAATAATAAGGGTGGCGAAGTCACTTTTGATGAGAATGGCTTTACAAATGGTGCGGTCTTGACTCCAGCGGCACCGCAGATTGTAAATAATATGGCCAAATTTGGCATGGGATCAAGTTCAGGACCTGGAGGTGCATCTGTTACTCTCATTCCGCAAGGAGTTGTGCATCCAGACTTTAATGCAGGCGATGCAACTTATACAGATGCATCTGACAGTAGCAAGGATCGGTTGTTGATTGCCCAATATGCAGGTGCATTATCCGATCCAAACGAATTTTATTATAAGGTTAGTGAATAAAAAAGGAGAAATAAAAGATGAAACTAAAACACGTATTGACAGGATCAGTGATGGGGTTGAGCCTCGTAACAGCAGGCGTTATCACAACAAGTGTGCTCCCAACAAGCAGTGTAGAAGCAGCAGAATACCGTAAGGTCTATGCTGATGTCACTGCCCAAAAGGGACTAGATGGAAACTTTTACTTGGAAGTAGTTGGAGATCATCCAGATGTCTCTGTTTCAAGTAGCTTGTTAAAGTCTTTTGAAGTTTTAGAAGCAGATACAGGACGAGTATTAATTTCAAACGGTACTTTAAGGATTGATCCAGTTACAAATGGGGAAGCTAAGAAAAATGTTGGTAGAGCAAAGTTTAATTTATCTTTGCGAAATGGGAACCCTTATCCAGATGGTACTTATCTGGTTTCGTTTAAAGATTGGACGCTTTCTCATGAATCAGGTTACTTCACTTTAGTTGGAGCTATTAAATTGACAATTAAAGATGGAGAATTTGTGAAGTATGAAAAAGTTAACTTAAAACCAACATCAACACCAAAATCTGAGCCAAAAACTCCTGAACAACCAAGTGGAAAGAATGGTTGGGTAGGTCGTTCTTACTACCAAAATGGTCAAAAAGTTATCAGCCAATGGATCTATGATTCACAGTATAAGTCTTATTTCTATTTGAACGCTTCTGGTGAGTACGTGGAAAATGCTTGGGTAGGGAACTACTATCTCAAGTCAGGTGGCTACATGGCTAAGAGTGAATGGATTTATGATGGCAACTACGGTTCTTACTATTACTTGACATCAGAAGGAAGCTATGCACGTAATGCTTGGTCAGGAAGTTATTACCTCAAATCAAATGGTAAGATGGCTAAGAGTGAGTGGATTTATGACAATAACTACAAATCATATTACTATTTGACATCAGAAGGAAGCTACGCTCGTAACAAATGGATAGGAGATTATTACCTTAAATCAGATGGTAAAATGGCTGTTAGCGAACGTACACCAGATGGTTACCGTGTAGATGGATCTGGTAAATGGATTAAATAATTCCATTTTGGTTATACAAAGGAGATTTTAAGTGGAAGAGTTGGAAAATAAGGTAAACGAAGAGACTTCAAATAACACAGAAGTTTCGGAGCAAGAGCCTATAGTCAAACAAGAAAGTGAAAATGCAAATTCTGTAGCTCCTGTCTCAGGTCAGCTAGGATTTGTGGATAAAGTAAAACAAATCATTGAGACACGACGTAAGGAAACTCTTGGTGTACTGATTGTTGTTGGACTTGCAATTATCGCTTTTGTAGGCTATAACTTTTATCAAGGGCAACCTAAAAGTTTAGCAAAAGAAGTCAGGGTTGAATTTTCAGGATATTCAGAATCAGGGACTTTGACTTATAATGAAGAAGTGATTGCGGCAATGATTAAGGAACTATCCTACAAAAAGGCTGGATTTAACAAGGAACAAGCTCAGGCCCTTGCTCAGAATGATCCTGTGGCCCTATCGGCTTTAGCAACCAATCCGCAATTAGCCTCAAAAGCTGCCCTAGCTAAGGCTATGATTAACAGTGTTCGTTATGAGTTTGATAAGAAAAGTGAGTTAAAAAATGGAGATGAAGTGACTTTTACAGTCACAACAACTTCGCAAAATTCACCTGTTAAAGCTGAAAAGAAAACATTTAAAGTTGAAACACTAAAGGAATATGAAAAAGTTTCAAAAGAAGACCTCTTGAAATTGACACCTGTAAGTTTTGAAGGCTTCAATGGTTATGGTCGAGTATCTATTCCTGAAACAAAAGACGAAGAAGATATCTTCACTATTGATGGTGATTCTAATCCTAAAGATTTGAAAAATGGTGATAGCATCAAACTTGTGGTTCGTGATTACTATTTGAATAAATTGAAAAAAGAAGGGAAAGTACCTGCAGAAAAGAGTTTTGAAGTTCCAGTTTCAGGCCTAAAAGAGGTCAGTGAGATTAAGGAATTAAAGGACATTCTTAAGAAAATTGATGACTACAGTAAGTCTGAAAACAAGAATAGCTCTTCATCTTCTTATACACTAGAACCTCAAGTAACCTTCTTAGGAGTATTTTCATCAAGTGACAGTGCTTATGAAAATATTATATCTTTAAGCATTCTCTATAAGGTCACTGAGACCAAATCTGATGGATCTAAAGATACTCATTATAAAGATTATAGTTATGCAGCAGGAGTCAAAAAAGATGGCAGTGTAGATATGGATAAACTAGAAAAAGGGCAGTTTAAAACTACGACAGATTTAGAAGAATTGAAATCATATTTTTCTGGTTCTAATTTCAAAGAATATAAGCAGTGATAGTATTAAATTTGAAACTCATCAACTCAGATTGGTGAGTTTTTTCTAGTTTGACAGTCTATTGAAATAAGACTATAATCAAGCTGTATCAGTTTTCGAGGAGGTTTAGATGTACTTTAGATTGGAAAATAAGGAATCTCATAAGGCGCAAGAAATTGGGAATTTGATTCGTGCTTATAACCGTTCCAAAAGAGAAGAGGCTGAGAGTGAGGCATTGAATCTTTATGTTGAAGATGAAAAGGGCAATCTTCTAGCAGGCTTGGTAGCAGAGACTTTTGGAAATTGGTTGGAAATTGAGTATTTGTTTGTAAAAGAGGAATTGCGAGGGCAAGGAATCGGTTCAAAACTATTGCAACAGGCTGAAAGTGAAGCTAAGAATCGAAACTGTCGTTTTGCATTTGTCAATACTTACCAGTTTCAAGCACCAGACTTTTATCAGAAGCATGGCTATAAGGAAGTCTTTAGGTTACAAGACTATCCTTACACAGGGAAAAGATATTACTACCAAAAGGATTTGTAAGGAGAATATGAAATCATAAATCAAAGAGGGGGGCTTGACATCAGTATGGAGGTAGGATGGTGGCTATGGGTAACATTTAAGGAGATTCTCGACAAATACCAGTTAAATCCTACAAATTGTGTCTTTCTAGAGGATATTGAGGACAATACAATCGCAGTTGAGAAATTAGATGTGAAATCCTACGATGCTGTAGATGTTTTGAGAAAATTGAATAAGCAGAAAATTCTCTATCATTTAGGTGGTAGAGAGTTTTTTGTTAATAAAACATTACAAAATGACATTTATATATTGCATTGAGCTATGGCGAATGGGCTCAGAAAAAATTTGAGCAAGACATGGATGAACTGGAGAGTGGAGAATAGCTTGTTACTCTTTTCTCAATCCAGCTAAAATGTGATATAATAGTACTAATTTATTGGAATACATGAAAGTTTTTGAGAATTTTCATGGGTTTCTAGTTAAGGAAGTAGGAAAAGTATGTATCCAGATGATAGTTTGACATTGCACACGGACTTGTACCAGATTAACATGATGCAGGTTTACTTTGACCAAGGGATTCACAATAAGAAGGCAGTTTTTGAGGTGTATTTCCGCCAGCAGCCTTTTAAGAATGGCTATGCGGTTTTTGCAGGTTTGGAAAGAATTGTGAGTTATCTTGAAGACTTGCGTTTTTCAGATAGTGATATTGCCTATTTGGAGTCGCTTGGCTATCATGGGGCATTCTTGGACTATCTCCGCAATTTCAAGTTGGAGTTGACCGTTCGTTCTGCTCAAGAAGGGGACTTGGTCTTTGCTAATGAACCGATTGTGCAAGTTGAGGGTCCTCTAGCCCAATGTCAGTTGGTTGAAACGGCCCTTTTGAACATCGTCAACTACCAGACTTTGGTAGCTACCAAGGCAGCCCGTATTCGTTCAGTCATTGAGGATGAACCTTTGATGGAGTTTGGAACACGTCGGGCTCAAGAAATGGATGCGGCTATTTGGGGAACACGCGCAGCGGTGATTGGTGGTGCCAATGGAACTAGCAACGTGCGTGCTGGTAAACTCTTTGACATCCCTGTCTTGGGGACTCATGCCCATGCTTTGGTACAGGTTTATGGTAACGACTATGAGGCCTTCAAGGCCTATGCTGCGACCCACAAAAATTGTGTCTTTCTTGTGGATACCTATGATACCCTTCGCATCGGTGTGCCAGCTGCCATTCAGGTGGCGCGTGAGCTGGGTGACCAGATTAACTTTATGGGTGTGCGGATTGACTCTGGGGATATTGCCTACATTTCTAAGAAAGTCCGTCAGCAATTAGACGAATCTGGATTTACAGAGGCTAAGATTTATGCTTCTAATGATTTAGATGAAAATACCATCCTAAACCTCAAGATGCAAAAGGCCAAGATTGATGTCTGGGGCGTGGGTACCAAGCTGATTACAGCCTATGACCAGCCAGCTCTTGGTGCAGTTTACAAGATTGTTGCAATCGAAGATGAAAATGGCCAGATGCGCAATACCATCAAGCTGTCAAATAATGCTGAAAAAGTGTCTACGCCAGGTAAGAAGCAGGTGTGGCGCATTACCAGTCGTGAAAAAGGCAAGTCAGAAGGCGACTACATCACTTATGACGGTGTGGATGTGAGCGACATGACTGAAATAAAGATGTTCCATCCGACTTATACCTACATCAAGAAGACCGTTCGTAATTTTGATGCTGTTCCTCTATTGGTGGACATCTTCAAAGACGGGAAATTGATTTACAACCTGCCTAGTTTGACTGAGATTCAGGATTATGCTCGTAAGGAATTTGACAAGCTTTGGGATGAATACAAGCGCGTGCTTAATCCACAGCACTATCCAGTAGATTTGGCGCGTGATGTATGGCAAGACAAGATGGACTTGATTGACAAAATGCGCAAGGAAGCCCTTGGTGAAGGAGAAGAAGAATGAGTTTGCAAGAAACGATTATCCAAGAGCTGGGTGTCAAACCAGTGATTGATGCCCAGGAAGAAATCCGTCGTTCTATTGATTTCTTAAAAAGATACCTGAAAAAACATCCCTTTCTTAAAACTTTTGTACTAGGGATTTCTGGGGGACAGGACTCAACCTTGGCAGGTCGCTTGGCCCAATTAGCTATGGAAGAACTGCGAGCTGAAACGGGCGATGACAGCTACAAATTTATCGCTGTCCGCCTGCCTTATGGAGTGCAAGCTGATGAAGCAGATGCTCAAAAAGCCCTTGCCTTTATCCAGCCAGATGTCAGCTTGGTTGTGAATATCAAGGAATCAGCTGATGCCATGACAGCTGCAGTTGAAGCGACAGGTAGTCCTGTCTCAGACTTCAACAAGGGCAATATCAAGGCTCGTTGCCGTATGATTGCTCAGTATGCCCTTGCTGGTTCCCATAGCGGAGCGGTCATTGGAACGGACCATGCTGCGGAAAATATCACAGGTTTCTTTACCAAGTTTGGTGACGGTGGTGCGGATATTCTCCCTCTTTACCGCCTCAATAAGCGTCAAGGAAAACAACTCTTGCAGGAACTTGGTGCAGACCCAGCCCTTTATGAAAAAATCCCAACAGCAGACCTAGAAGAAGACAAACCAGGCCTAGCTGACGAAGTAGCCCTCGGAGTCACTTATGAAGAGATTGACGACTACCTAGAAGGCAAAACAATCAGCCCAGAAGCCCAAACAAGAATTGAAAACTGGTGGCACAAAGGCCAACACAAACGCCACCTACCCATCACCGTATTTGATGACTTTTGGGAGTAAAAAGGTCCGGGGGACCTTTTTACCCCGAGTATAGAAATAAGAAAGCGAAGGAGGTCCGGTGGACCTTTTTAGCTTATTGTCTTAAGCTTAGAAAGCGAGGTAGCGTCATTAAATTTATTGGTACGCAAATATTACAGACAGAACGTTTGATTCTGAGAAGGTTTGTGGAGAGTGATGCGGAAGCCATGTTTCAGAATTGGGCTTCATCTGCTGAGAATCTGACCTATGTCACTTGGAATCTTCATCCTGATGTTGAGGTGACTCGGAATTCGATTCGAAATTGGGTTGCATCCTATACCAATCCCAACTATTACAAATGGGCCATTTGTCTCAAAGAAAACCCAGGGCAAGTGATAGGAGATATTAGTATCGTTGAAATGAATGAGATTGATTCTAGCTGTGAGATTGGGTATGTGCTAGGCAAGGCTTACTGGGGTCATGGTATCATGACGGATGCCTTGAAAGCTGTGTTAGACTTTTGTTTTACTCAAGCAGGCTTTCAAAAAGTCAGAGCACGATATGCCAGTCTTAATCCAGCTTCAGGCCGTGTCATGGAGAAGGCTGGAATGTCCTATCTAAAGACTGTTGTAAATGGGGTTGAGCGAAAAGGCTATCTTGCGGACCTTATTTATTATCAGATAAGTAGGGAAGACTAGTAAAATTTCTTTTCAGTTTCCATCAAAGTCAGACCTTGTCTGGCTTTTTTTGTACCATTTTTACATAACCTGATTAAATTCCTATTTTTCCCTATCATTGTCCCTGTTTTTTCTGGAGTTTTGGGGCTATAATAGTCCTATCAAATCAAAGAATGGAGGAAGGCAATGGATAATATAATCTTTTTTATCAGTGTTTTTCTTGCTGGAATTCTTTCCTTCTTTTCTCCTTGTATTTTACCCTTGTTACCGGTCTATGCAGGGGTCTTACTGGATGACAAAGATGGTTTTCATGCTTCTAGTGGCAAATTTTCAATCTCAGTTGTTAGTTTATTGCGAACTCTGGCCTTTATAGCGGGTATTTCTTTTGTTTTTATCTTGCTGGGTTATGGAGCTGGTTTTTTAGGAGATTTGCTGTACGCCTCTTGGTTTCAATATGTGACAGGTGCGGTTATCATTCTCTTGGGTTTGCACCAGATGGAAGTCTTACATTTTCAGGGACTTTACAAGGAAAGAAGGCTACAATTACAGAGACAGGTGCAAAAGGGTAAGGGCTATAGTCAGGCATTTTTACTGGGCTTGACCTTTAGTTTTGCTTGGACGCCTTGTGTGGGGCCGGTTCTTGGCTCTGTTTTGGCTTTAGCGGCTTCAGGTGGCTCAGGTGCTTGGCAGGGAGCTGGTCTCATGTTGATTTACACGCTGGGTTTGGCGCTACCATTTTTGGTTCTAGCTCTAGCCTCCAGCTATGTTTTAAAACATTTCCGAAAACTTCATCCTTATCTAGGAACCCTCAAAAAAGTGGGTGGTTTCCTCATTATCGTGATGGGAATCTTGGTGCTTTTGGGAAATGCTTCCATTTTGACTACATTATTTGAATAGAGAGGAAAAAGAAATGAAAAAATGGCAAACATGTCTCCTTGGAGTAGGCTCAATCTGTTGTTTGGCAGCCTGTTCGGCTAAAAATATATCAGACGAATCTACTATGAAGGAGCAAACAAAAACAGAACAAGTCAGTGCGCAAACTGCGACTAAAGGTCAGGCGGTTGGTGATTTTGAACTGATGGGAGTAGATGGCAAGACCTACCGCTTGTCTGATTACAAGGGAAAGAAAGTCTATCTCAAATTCTGGGCGTCTTGGTGTTCCATCTGTCTAGCCAGTCTTCCAGATACGGATGAAATTGCTAAAGATGCTGGTGATGATTATGTTGTCTTGACAGTGGTCTCTCCTGGACACAAAGGAGAACAAGCAGAAGCGGACTTTAAGAATTGGTACAAGGGTTTGGATTATAAAAATTTCCCAGTTCTAATTGATCCATCAGGCAAACTTTTGGAAAGTTATGGTGTCCGTTCTTATCCAACTCAAGCCTTTATAGACAAGGAAGGTAAGCTAGTCAAAACGCAACCAGGTTTTATGGATAAGGATATGATTTTAAAAGAATTGAAAGAAATGGGGTAAAGAAAGGTCATGAATGATAAAGTAAAACTTTTTGTCTTGGCAGGGATTTTTTTCCTAGCCATAAGCGGTTTCTATTTTCTATTGATGCGAAATGCAGGGCAGACAGATAGCTCGCAAATTGAGAAAGCGTCAGTTAGCCAAGGAGGAAAAACAGTGAAAAAAACAGAAGTGAGTAAAGATGCAGATTTGCACGAAATTTATCTAGCTGGAGGCTGTTTCTGGGGAGTGGAGGAATACTTCTCACGCGTGCCTGGAGTGACAGATGCCGTTTCAGGCTATGCGAACGGTAGAGGGGAAACAACCAAGTATGAATTGATTAACCAAACTGGACATGCGGAAACCGTCCATGTCACCTATGATGCTAATCAAATTTCCCTCAAGGAAATCCTGCTTCATTATTTCCGCATTATCAATCCAACCAGCAAAAATAAACAAGGAAATGATGTGGGGACCCAGTACCGTACCGGTGTTTATTACACAGATGAAAAGGATTTGGAGGTAATTAACCAAGTATTTGATGAGGTGGCTAAGAAATACGACCAACCTTTGGCAGTTGAGAAGGAGAACTTGAAGAATTTTGTGGTGGCTGAGGATTATCATCAAGACTACCTCAAGAAAAATCCAAATGGCTACTGCCATATCAATGTCAATCAGGCTGCCTACCCCGTTATCGATGCCAGCAAATATCCTAAACCAAGCGATGAAGAATTGAAAAAGACCTTGTCACCTGAGGAGTATGCAGTTACCCAGAAAAATCAAACAGAACGGGCTTTCTCAAACCGCTACTGGGATAAATTTGAATCTGGTATTTATGTAGATGTCGCCACTGGCGAACCCCTCTTTTCATCAAAGGACAAGTTTGAGTCTGGTTGCGGCTGGCCTAGTTTCACCCAACCAATCAGTCCAGATGTTGCTACTTACAAAGAAGATAAGTCCTACAATATGACACGCATGGAAGTGCGGAGTCGAGTTGGAGATTCTCACCTTGGCCATGTCTTTACAGATGGGCCTCAGGACAAGGGTGGCTTGCGCTACTGTATCAATAGTCTCTCTATTCGCTTTATTCCTAAAGACCAAATGGAAGAAAAAGGCTATGCTTATTTACTAGATTATGTCGATTAAGAAGTCTTTCCTAAGCAGTTAGAGGAGAATTTTGCTATACTGATACTAGTAATTGACAAAGGAGTAGAGCATGACCTACACAATCTTAATCGTAGAAGATGAATATCTGGTAAGACAAGGCTTGACCAAGCTGGTCAATGTAGCAGCCTACGATATGGAAATCATCGGTCAGGCTGAAAATGGAAGGCAGGCTTGGGAATTTATACAAAAGCAGGCGCCAGATATCATTTTAACTGATATCAACATGCCTCAGCTAAATGGCATCCAGTTAGCCAGTCTGGTCCGAGAAACCTACCCTCAGGTGCATCTAGTTTTTTTGACAGGATACGATGATTTTGATTATGCCTTGTCTGCTGTCAAACTAGGTGTAGATGACTACCTGCTTAAGCCCTTTTCTCGTCAGGATATTGAGGAAATGTTGGGGAAAATCAAGCAAAAGTTGGACAAAGAAGAGAAAGAAGAGCAGTTACAAGATCTATTGACTGATAAGTTTGAGGGAAATATGGCTCAGAAAATCCAGTCCCATCTGGCTGATAGCCAGTTTAGTTTAAAGTCTTTAGCAAATGACTTGGGCTTTAGTCCGACTTATCTGAGTTCCTTGATTAAGAAAGAGTTGGGCCTGCCTTTTCAGGATTATCTGGTAAGAGAGCGTGTCAAACAAGCCAAACTCTTACTCTTGACCACAGATTTAAAGATTTACGAGATAGCCGAAAAGGTTGGCTTTGAAGACATGAACTATTTTACCCAACGCTTTAAGCAGATTGCAGGTGTGACACCTCGTCAGTTTAAGAAGGGAGAAGGCCGATGAAGCGTTCTTCTCTTTTAGTCAGAATGGTTATTTCCATCTTTCTGGTCTTTCTCATTCTCCTAGCTGTAGTTGGGACTTTCTACTATCAATCTAGTTCCTCTGCCATTGAGGCTACTATTGAAGGTAATAGCCAAACAACCATCAGCCAGACTAGCCACTTTATTCAGTCTTATATCAAAAAATTAGAAACCACCTCTACCAGTTTGACCCAGCAGATGGATCTCTTAGCCTATGCTGAGAATCCCAGTCAAGACAAGGTCAAGGGAATCCGAGATTTGTTTTTGACTATCTTAAAGGCAGACCAGGACTTGAAAGCTGTAGTTCTGGTAACCAAATCCGGTCAGGTCATTTCTACAGATGATAGTGTGCAAATGAAAACCTCCTCAGATATGATGGCTGAGGATTGGTACCAAAAGGCCATTCATCAGGGGGCTAAACCAGTTTTAACACCAGCTCGTAAATCAGATAGTCAGTGGGTCATTTCTGTTACTCAGGAACTTGTTGATGCAAAGGGGGCTAATCTTGGCGTACTTCGCTTGGATATTTCCTATGAAACTTTGGAAGCCTATCTTAACCAACTTCAGTTGGGTCAGCAGGGTTTTGCCTTTATCATCAATGAAAACCATGAATTTGTCTACCATCCTCAACACACAGTTTATAGTTCATCTAGCGAAATGGAGGCTATGAAACCCTACATCGAGACAGGTCAG
Source organism: Streptococcus mitis (assembly GCF_905187535.1). Taxonomy (GTDB): domain Bacteria; phylum Bacillota; class Bacilli; order Lactobacillales; family Streptococcaceae; genus Streptococcus; species Streptococcus mitis_BS. Next base: position 7,576 of record NZ_CAJJIE010000013.1, on the reverse strand, counting down.
GGCTATACTCCTGGCCATAAATCCTACGTCAGTCAGGAACAGATTGCAGGAACTGATTGGACGGTTATAGGAGTGTCTTCATTGGAGAAGTTAGACCAGGTTCGGAGTCAGCTCTTGTGGACCTTGCTTGGAGCCAGTTTCACATCTCTTCTTGCCTGTCTCTGCTTGGTGTGGATTAGTCTTAAACGTTGGATTGCTCCTCTGAATGACTTGAGAGAAACCATGCTGGAGATTGCTTCTGGTAATCAGAATCTTCGTGCCAAGGAAACTGGTGCCCATGAACTGAGAGAAGTGACTCGTCAGTTCAATGCCATGTTGGATCAGATTGATCAGCTGATGGCGGATATTCGCAGGCAGGAAGAAACGACCCGTCAGTACCAACTTCAAGCCCTATCGAGTCAGATTAATCCGCATTTCCTTTATAATACCTTGGACACCATCATTTGGATGGCTGAATTTCAGGATAGTCAGCGCGTGGTTCAGGTGACTAAGTCCTTAGCGACTTATTTCCGCTTGGCGCTCAATCAGGGCAAGGACTTGATTTGTCTCTCTGACGAAATCAATCATGTCCGCCAGTATCTCTTTATCCAAAAGCAACGTTATGGAGATAAGCTGGAATATGAGATTGATGAAAATCCTGCCTTTGATAAGCTAGTCTTGCCCAAGCTGGTCCTACAACCTCTTGTAGAGAATGCTCTTTACCATGGCATTAAGGAAAAGGAAGGTCAGGGACATATTAGAGTTTCTGTTCAGAAACAGGATTCAGGATTGGTCATCCGTATTGAGGATGATGGAGTGGGCTTCCAAGATGCTAGCGATAGTAGTCAAAGTCAGCTAAAACGTGGGGGAGTTGGTCTTCAAAATGTTGATCAACGGCTCAAACTTCACTTTGGAAAACATTACCAAATGAAGATTGATTCTATTCCCTCAAAAGGTACGACAGTTGAAATATACATAAATAGAATAGAAACTAGCTAACTCCCAGTCAATTCTGGGAGTTTTATGCGTAATTGGGCAAGCTTTCTAGGTTGTCTATCTTGCTAAAAAGTAGAAAAAACGATATGATAGATAATGACAAAAGAGGTATCAAGTATGAAGGAAAAAGACATTCAAAGAGAAACAAGCCAGATTGTAGAAGATGTATTGGAAAAGGCCAATTTGAAGCAGGGATCCATCTTTGTTTTGGGCCTCTCTTCTAGTGAGGTGATAGGTGGTCAGATTGGCAAGGAATCCAGCCAAGAAATTGGGGAAATCATTGTGAAGACCATTCTAGATATCCTAGAGGAAAAAGAAATTCATCTAGCTGTTCAAGGTTGTGAACATGTCAATCGGGCTCTCGTTGTTGAACGTCAGGTTGCAGAGCAGTTTGGTCTGGAAATCGTCAGTGTCCTTCCTACCCTTCATGCAGGAGGGTCAGGTCAGTTGGCAGCCTTCAAGTTTATGCAAGATCCAGTTGAGGTTGAATTTATCAAGGCTCATGCTGGATTGGATATCGGAGACACTGCAATTGGTATGCATGTCAAGCATGTTCAGGTTCCGATTCGCCCTCTTTTGAGAGAAATTGGGCATGCCCATGTAACGGCTCTTGCTAGTCGTCCAAAATTAATTGGAGGTGCGCGTGCGCATTATCCGCAAGATTCTATTAGAAAGTCGTAAGAATGAAAAAAACAAAACAACAACTAGAAAAAATCACCAAATATTCCATTCGTAAGCTAACTGTTGGGGTAGGTCCTGTAGCCATTGGTGCCTTCCTTTTTGGTGCCAGTACCCTTTCAGTAGATAAAGTGCATGCCAATGAAGTTGGTGGAGCTCATAGCGTTCATTACCGTTATTTGGCGGAGCAGGAATTGACCGAGTCTGAAAAAGCCCTGATTCATCATGAGGTTCCAACAGAATTTCAAGATGAAGATATTCTTTATGTAGTTTATCGTAAGAAGGCAACTACCAATCAACAACTTCCTTACACAGGAAGTAAGGAGCTAGCCTTGGCAGGTCTTGGTTTGGCAACGGCCTCACTAGCAGTCTTTTTGGTGTCCAAAAAAGGTCGCAAAGAAGTCCTAGGTGTTCTCTTGATTGGTTCTTTAGGAGCCAGCACCTTTGTACCTTATGGAACATTTGCGTTTGAAAACAAGGAATTGCTTTCTTATAACCAAACTATTTCATCCTCTACACATGAAGGCTTGGCTGAAGGGATTATCCACATTGATGGCTATGAGTACATTGGATACTTCAAGGAAGCAGAACTCCATCCATCAAGACCAGCTTCAGCTGAACAGCCTCAGTTGCCAGTCGAAAAGAAAAGTTCAAAAGAAATCGAGAAAACTGAAGTCGTTCAAGAAAGACCTGCTGTTGCTTCAGAAACTATCGTTGAGAATCCTGTAGTAGAGACTCCAGTCGCTCCTGCGGTTGAAGCAAAACCAGTTTCTGAGAAGCCTCAGACAAGACAGGAAGAGAGCTTGGTGGAGATTCCTTTTGAAACAATCACAAGCCCAGATGCGAATCTAGCAGAAGGACAGACTCGTATCGTCACAGCTGGAGTAAAGGGTCAGCGTCGTCTTTTAACTAAAGTATCGATGGTCAATGGTCAAGAGGTTAGAGAAGTCGTTGAAGACCAAGTGGTTCAAAATCCTGTTTCTCAAGTTGTTGCATTAGGAACTAAGAAATCGGTGCAACCTGCTCCAACTCCAGTGCCACAAGCTGAACCAAGTCGCCAAGTAGCTAAAGGTACACAAGAAGAAGGTAAGACAGGACAATCCTTAACGCAACCTGAATTGCCAGAGGCTCCAGTAGAAGCCAAAGGAACTCAAGAAGACGGTAAGGCAGGACAATCTCTAACGCAACCCGAATTACCAGAGGCTCCAGTAGAAGTAAAAGGTACACAAGAGGAAGGTAAAGCAGGTCAAGCTCTTGTACAAGAACAGTTACCAGAGTACAAAGTAACTGAGGGAACCCTTGTTGAAACATCGTCTACAGACCTAGACTACAAAACTGAAACGATTGAGGATCCAACCAAGTATACGGACGAAGAAACTATCGTAAGAAATGGTGAAAAAGGTAGTCAAGTTACTAAAACAACTTATAAAACAGTAGAAGGTGTTAAAACTGACCAAGTTCTTTCAGCTAGTACAGAAGTAACCAAGGAACCTGTAAACCAACAGGTAAGTCGTGGGACAAAACCAATTGAAGGAACTCTTGTAGAAGAAAGTCTTGAAAAGATTCCATTTAAGGAAGTTGTTAAAGAAGATGATCAACTGAAAAAAGGCTTAGAAGTTGTAGCTCAAGAAGGTAAAGAAGGTCAGAAAAAAATCACCAAGACCTTTAATACCATTAAGGGAATTAAAACAGAGGACGCTCCAAAAGTTACAGAGGAAATCCTTGAGGCACCTCAAGATAAAATTTTGAAACGTGGTACCAAGAGCTTTGAAAAACCAGTATTGACCATCACAGCAGTTGAATCTAAGGATTTGAAGCGTACTTCAGATGTTAAGTACAGTCTAGAAAATCCAAGTAAGGCAGCCATTAAATCTATCACCCTAACTCTGAAAAAAGGTGATGAGATTGTGAAGACATTGAATATTTCACCAGATGACTTGACAACTACCCTGACAGATTTACAGTACTACAAGGATTATAAACTTGAAACGAAGATGGTTTATGACCGTGGTGAGGGTGATGAGGAAGAAGTTCTGAAAGAAGAACCGCTAAGAATTGACCTCAAAAAAGTTGAAATTAAAAATATCAAAGAAACAAGCTTGATGAGTGTGGACGCTGAGGGTAACGAAACAGACACTAGTTTATTGACAGCAAAACCAGCTGATGTTGCCCCGCTTTATTTACGAGTGACCACTCATGACAATAAAATAACAAGACTGGCTGTTGACAAGATTGAAGAAGTAGAAAAAGACGGAAAAACTTTATACAAAGTCACTGCCAAAGCACCTGATTTGATTCAACGGAATGCTGACAACACGCTTAACGAAGAGTATGTTCATTACTTTGAAAAACAAAAAGCAAAAGAAGGTAATGTATACTATAACTTCAAAGAATTAATTGAAGATATGCAAAAAGAACCGACTGGTACCTTTAAGCTTGGTAGCAATATCAATGCTGCCAACGTTAAACCAGCAGGAAAATCTTATGTAACCAATTTATTCAAAGGTACATTATCAAGTACGGAAGGAAATCATTTTGCGATTCATAATATTACTAGACCATTATTTGGGAACATCGAAGGTGGTTCAGTAAAAGACCTACAATTAGAAAACGTCAATATTGAAATGCCTTGGGCAAATAATGTTGCTCCATTGGCAAATGTTGTAAAACGTGGAAATATCGAGAATATTAAAGTCACAGGTAAAGTTTCTGCTGGAAATGATATTACTGGTATGGTGAATAAATTAGACGAAAGTACAATGACAAATGTTGCTTTTATCGGTAAACTTCATATTTCCGGTGATAAAGGAAACTGGGCTGGTGGTCTAGTAAGTGAAAACTGGAGAAGTAACGTTGATAAGGGCTATGTTGAAGCGGACGTTACTGGAGAGGCTGCTCGTTTTGGTGGAATTGTTGCTAAAGTAAATCATGGTACAGATCCACGAGATGTTGGACAAAAAGGATTCTTGAAGAATTCAGTTGCTAAAGGAACTATCGATATTAAAAAACCGATTGAAGTTGGTGGATTAGTACATTCTAACTGGTCATGGGGACTTGTTGAAAACAATGTAACAATGATGAAAGTTAAGAATGGTGGAGAGATTCTATACGGTTCCAAAGATTTAAATGACGATAAATATTTTGGTGCTGATTGGGTAAGAAATACAAACTTTACTGTTAATGATGTTAGTGAAGGGCTTCAATCTTATAAACTTTCTAATAAATGGAAAGGAATTTCACAAGACGAAGCAAATAAAAAAATTGAAGCAATGGGAATCACTGCCGATAAATTCGAAAGCACACTTCCTGTTGAAGATAAACTGAACAACATTGTAAGTAAGGCTGATCAATATAAAAATATTGATGACTACGACGCATCGCGTGAGCTTGCTTACCGAAACATTGAAAAACTTCAACCATTCTATAATAAAGAATGGATTGTTAACCAAGGTAATAAGATTCCTGCTGGTTCTAAATTATTAACTACAGAAGTTTTGTCTGTTACTGCTATGAAAGGAAATGACTTTGTCACAGACCTTACAGATGCTGATCACATTATGATCCATTATGCAGATAAGACAAAAGAAATTAAAGCTATTACACAAAAAGAATCGAAGGTTCAACCAGTTCGTGAATATAGTATTAACGATTTAGGTGATATTGTTTACACACCAAATAGGGTTGTTAAAGATCGTGCCGATTTGATCAGTGCTATCGAAAGTAAATTGAGTCCAGTTGAATTGCAATCTGATGATGTTTATAAATTATTTGGAAAAAATGGTGACGGAAAAGTTAACGCAATTAAGAACCTTTACTTAGAAGAAAGCTTCAAGTATGTTAAAGATAATCTTAATCAATTCGTTACGAAGTTAGTGGAAAATGAAGATCACCAACTGAACACAGATGAAGCTGCAAAACGTGCCTTGATTAAGAAAATTGATGACAATAAAGCTGCAGTTCTTCTTGGTTTGTCTTACCTCAACCGTTACTACGGAGTTAAATTCGATGACTTTAACATTAAAGAGTTAATGTTATTCAAACCTGACTTCTACGGTAAGAATGTTAGTGTCTTAGATAGAATCATCAATATTGGTTCTAAAGAAAACAATGTAAAAGGTGACCGTACTCACGATGCATACCGTGAAGTGATCGCTGGTGCTACTGGTAAAGGTAATTTACATGAGTTCTTGAAATACAATATGGAACTCTTCACAAGTGACACAGACTTAAACGATTGGTTCATTAAAGCAACTAAAGATAATGTATATGTCGTTGAACCAACAACTACAAATCCTGCATTCGCAGATAAGAAACACAGAGCTTATGAAGGATTAAATAACGATGTTCACGGTAAGATGATTCTTCCCCTTCTGAACCTAAAAGATGCACATATGTTCTTAATCTCAACATATAACACTATGGCATATAGCTCATTTGAGAAATATGGTAAGTATACTGAAGCTGAGCGTGAAGCATTCAAAGCTGAAATCAATAAAGTCGCTAAAGGTCAACAAAATTACCTAGACTTCTGGTCACGCTTATCATTGGATAAAGTTCGTAACCAACTGCTTAAGAGCAACAATATGGTACCAACTCCTGTGTTAGATAACCAAAACTATAAAGGAATCAGCACAGATAAATACGGACACACTGCTAGTGGTAAAGATGTTGCGCCAGTACGTGAATTATATGGACCAACAGGTCGTTATCATGCAACAGATGGACGAATGGGAGCGGTAGCTCGTGTTTATCCTAAACCATATAAAGATGATTCTGTTTTCTTCATGGTGACAGATATGATTAGTGACTTTGGTATTTCAGCCTTTACTCACGAAACAACTCACGTAAATGACCGTATGGTTTATTTAGGAGGTTCAGGACATCGTGAAGGTACTGACTTAGAGGCATTTGCACAAGGTATGTTACAATCTCCTGCTGAATCAAGTCCAAACGGTGACTTTAAAGCATTAGGATTAAACATGGCCTATGAACGTCCAAATAACGGAAACCAATGGTATAACACTAATCCAAATGACCTTGCATCTCGAGAAGAGATCGATCATTACATGAAAGGTTTCAATGATACGCTCATGCTTCTTGATTATCTAGAAGGTGAAGCCGTTCTTGATAAACACGATAAAGAACTAAACAACGCTTGGTTCAAGAAAGTGGATAAAAAACTACGTGGAGCGAATACGAAGAATCAATATGATGTAGTTCGTGATCTGAATGCAACAGAAAAAGAATATGAGTTGAATTCTGTTAATGATTTAGTAGAGAAAAACTTCATGACAAAACATGGTCCTGGTAATGCTACATATGACCCAACTGGATTTGGAACTGCCTATGTAACAGTGCCTATCACTGCAGGTATTTATGGTGGTAATACAAGTGAAGGAGCTCCTGGCTCAATGTCATTCAAACATAACACCTTCCGTATGTGGGGTTACTATGGATATGAAAAAGGCTTCCTAAACTACGCTTCAAATATGTTAAAAGCTGAATCTAAAAAAGCTGGTAACGCTACTTTAGGTGACGACTTCATCATTAAGAAAGTTTCTGATGGTAAATTTACTTCTCTAGAAGCTTGGAAGAAAGCATACTTCAAAGAAGTTGTGGATAAAGCGAAAGCAGGATTTAACCCTGTTACAATCGACGGTACTACATACAGTAGTTATGACGAATTGAAGAATGCATTTGCTGCAGCCGTTGAAAAAGATAAAGCTACTCTTAAAAATGGTTCAGTTAAGTTTGATAATACTGTATCACTTAAAGAGAAACTATACAAAAAACTTCTTCAACAAACAAACAGCTTTAAAACTTCAATCTTTAAGTAATTTTATTAGTCCTGAAGGGACTGACTTAATATCAAAAAGGAGAGGCAAGTTGTACTGACCCCAAAAAGTTAGACAATTAATTTAAG
>NZ_CAJJIE010000012.1:0-5090 GCF_905187535.1 Streptococcus mitis | reverse complement strand
AAAAAAGTTTCAAAAAAGTGTTGACAAGCGAAAGCGACTGTGATATACTAATATAGTTGTCACTTGAGAGAAGCAAGTGACAAAGACCTTTGAAAACTGAACAAGACGAACCAATGTGCAGGGCACTACAACTAAGGTTGTAGTACTGAACAATGAAAAAACAATAAATCTGTCAGTGACAGAAATGAGTGAGAACTCAAACTTTTAATGAGAGTTTGATCCTGGCTCAGGACGAACGCTGGCGGCGTGCCTAATACATGCAAGTAGAACGCTGAAGGAGGAGCTTGCTTCTCTGGATGAGTTGCGAACGGGTGAGTAACGCGTAGGTAACCTGCCTGGTAGCGGGGGATAACTATTGGAAACGATAGCTAATACCGCATAAGAGTAGATGTTGCATGACATTTGCTTAAAAGGTGCAATTGCATCACTACCAGATGGACCTGCGTTGTATTAGCTAGTTGGTGGGGTAACGGCTCACCAAGGCGACGATACATAGCCGACCTGAGAGGGTGATCGGCCACACTGGGACTGAGACACGGCCCAGACTCCTACGGGAGGCAGCAGTAGGGAATCTTCGGCAATGGACGGAAGTCTGACCGAGCAACGCCGCGTGAGTGAAGAAGGTTTTCGGATCGTAAAGCTCTGTTGTAAGAGAAGAACGAGTGTGAGAGTGGAAAGTTCACACTGTGACGGTATCTTACCAGAAAGGGACGGCTAACTACGTGCCAGCAGCCGCGGTAATACGTAGGTCCCGAGCGTTGTCCGGATTTATTGGGCGTAAAGCGAGCGCAGGCGGTTAGATAAGTCTGAAGTTAAAGGCTGTGGCTTAACCATAGTACGCTTTGGAAACTGTTTAACTTGAGTGCAAGAGGGGAGAGTGGAATTCCATGTGTAGCGGTGAAATGCGTAGATATATGGAGGAACACCGGTGGCGAAAGCGGCTCTCTGGCTTGTAACTGACGCTGAGGCTCGAAAGCGTGGGGAGCAAACAGGATTAGATACCCTGGTAGTCCACGCCGTAAACGATGAGTGCTAGGTGTTAGACCCTTTCCGGGGTTTAGTGCCGCAGCTAACGCATTAAGCACTCCGCCTGGGGAGTACGACCGCAAGGTTGAAACTCAAAGGAATTGACGGGGGCCCGCACAAGCGGTGGAGCATGTGGTTTAATTCGAAGCAACGCGAAGAACCTTACCAGGTCTTGACATCCCTCTGACCGCTCTAGAGATAGAGTTTTCCTTCGGGACAGAGGTGACAGGTGGTGCATGGTTGTCGTCAGCTCGTGTCGTGAGATGTTGGGTTAAGTCCCGCAACGAGCGCAACCCCTATTGTTAGTTGCCATCATTCAGTTGGGCACTCTAGCGAGACTGCCGGTAATAAACCGGAGGAAGGTGGGGATGACGTCAAATCATCATGCCCCTTATGACCTGGGCTACACACGTGCTACAATGGCTGGTACAACGAGTCGCAAGCCGGTGACGGCAAGCTAATCTCTTAAAGCCAGTCTCAGTTCGGATTGTAGGCTGCAACTCGCCTACATGAAGTCGGAATCGCTAGTAATCGCGGATCAGCACGCCGCGGTGAATACGTTCCCGGGCCTTGTACACACCGCCCGTCACACCACGAGAGTTTGTAACACCCGAAGTCGGTGAGGTAACCGTAAGGAGCCAGCCGCCTAAGGTGGGATAGATGATTGGGGTGAAGTCGTAACAAGGTAGCCGTATCGGAAGGTGCGGCTGGATCACCTCCTTTCTAAGGATAAGGAACTGCGCATTGGTCTTGTTTAGTCTTGAGAGGTCTTGTGGGGCCTTAGCTCAGCTGGGAGAGCGCCTGCTTTGCACGCAGGAGGTCAGCGGTTCGATCCCGCTAGGCTCCATTGGTGAGAGATCACCAAGTAATGCACATTGAAAATTGAATATCTATATCAAATAGTAACAAGAAAATAAACCGAAAACGCTGTAGTATTAATAAGAGTTTATGACTGAAAGGTCAAAAAATAAGGTTAAGTTAATAAGGGCGCACGGTGGATGCCTTGGCACTAGGAGCCGAAGAAGGACGTGACAAACGACGATATGCCTTGGGTAGCTGTAAGTAAGCGATGATCCAGGGATTTCCGAATGGGGGAACCCAACAGGTACTACCTGTTACCCGCATCTGTTAAGGATGTGAGGAGGAAGACGCAGTGAACTGAAACATCTAAGTAGCTGCAGGAAGAGAAAGCAAAAGCGATTGCCTTAGTAGCGGCGAGCGAAACGGCAGAAGGGCAAACCGAAGAGTTTACTCTTCGGGGTTGTAGGACTGCAATGTGGACTCAAAGATTATAGAAGAATGATTTGGGAAGATCAGCCAAAGAGAGTAATAGCCTCGTATTTAAAATAGTCTTTGTACCTAGCAGTATCCTGAGTACGGCGGGACACGTGAAATCCCGTCGGAATCTGGGAGGACCATCTCCCAACCCTATACTCCCTAGTGACCGATAGTGAACCAGTACCGTGAGGGAAAGGTGAAAAGCACCCCGGGAGGGGAGTGAAATAGAACCTGAAACCGTGTGCCTACAACAAGTTCGAGCCCGTTAATGGGTGAGAGCGTGCCTTTTGTAGAATGAACCGGCGAGTTACGTTATGATGCGAGGTTAAGTTGAAGAGACGGAGCCGTAGGGAAACCGAGTCTGAATAGGGCGGATTAGTATCATGACGTAGACCCGAAACCATGTGACCTACCCATGAGCAGGTTGAAGGTGCGGTAAGACGCACTGGAGGACCGAACCAGGGCACGTTGAAAAGTGCTTGGATGACTTGTGGGTAGCGGAGAAATTCCAAACGAACTTGGAGATAGCTGGTTCTCTCCGAAATAGCTTTAGGGCTAGCGTCGACATTAGAGATTCTTGGAGGTAGAGCACTGTTTGGGTGAGGGGTCCATCCCGGATTACCAATCTCAGATAAACTCCGAATGCCAATGAATTATGGTCGGCAGTCAGACTGCGAGTGCTAAGATCCGTAGTCGAAAGGGAAACAGCCCAGACCACCAGCTAAGGTCCCAAAATAATTGTTAAGTGGAAAAGGATGTGGGGTTGCACAGACAACTAGGATGTTAGCTTAGAAGCAGCTATTCATTCAAAGAGTGCGTAATAGCTCACTAGTCGAGTGACCCTGCGCCGAAAATGTACCGGGGCTAAAACAATTTACCGAAGCTGTGGATACCTTTATAGGTATGGTAGGAGAGCGTTCTATGTGTGATGAAGGTGTACCGTGAGGAGTGCTGGAACGCATAGAAGTGAGAATGCCGGTATGAGTAGCGAAAGACAGGTGAGAATCCTGTCCACCGTAAGACTAAGGTTTCCAGGGGAAGGCTCGTCCGCCCTGGGTTAGTCGGGACCTAAGGAGAGACCGAAAGGTGTATCCGATGGACAACAGGTTGATATTCCTGTACTAGAGTATGTAGTGATGGAGGGACGCAGTAGGCTAACTAAAGCAGACGATTGGAAGTGTCTGTCTAAGCAGTGAGGTGTGAACTGAGTCAAATGCTTAGTTCTGTAACATTGAGCTGTGATGGGGAGCGAAGTTTAGTAGCGAAGTTAGTGACGTCACACTGCCAAGAAAAGCTTCTAGCGTTTAAACATACTCTACCCGTACCGCAAACCGACACAGGTAGTCGAGGCGAGTAGCCTCAGGTGAGCGAGAGAACTCTCGTTAAGGAACTCGGCAAAATGACCCCGTAACTTCGGGAGAAGGGGTGCTGACTTTACGTCAGCCGCAGTGAATAGGCCCAAGCAACTGTTTATCAAAAACACAGCTCTCTGCTAAATCGTAAGATGATGTATAGGGGGTGACGCCTGCCCGGTGCTGGAAGGTTAAGAGGAGTGCTTAGCGTAAGCGAAGGTATGAATTGAAGCCCCAGTAAACGGCGGCCGTAACTATAACGGTCCTAAGGTAGCGAAATTCCTTGTCGGGTAAGTTCCGACCCGCACGAAAGGCGTAATGATTTGGGCACTGTCTCAACGAGAGACTCGGTGAAATTTTAGTACCTGTGAAGATGCAGGTTACCCGCGACAGGACGGAAAGACCCCATGGAGCTTTACTGCAGTTTGATATTGAGTGTCTGTACCACATGTACAGGATAGGTAGGAGTCTAAGAGATCGGGACGCCAGTTTCGAAGGAGACGTTGTTGGGATACTACCCTTGTGTTATGGCCACTCTAACCCGGATAGGTGATCCCTATCGGAGACAGTGTCTGACGGGCAGTTTGACTGGGGCGGTCGCCTCCTAAAAGGTAACGGAGGCGCCCAAAGGTTCCCTCAGAATGGTTGGAAATCATTCGCAGAGTGTAAAGGTATAAGGGAGCTTGACTGCGAGAGCTACAACTCGAGCAGGGACGAAAGTCGGGCTTAGTGATCCGGTGGTTCCGTATGGAAGGGCCATCGCTCAACGGATAAAAGCTACCCTGGGGATAACAGGCTTATCTCCCCCAAGAGTTCACATCGACGGGGAGGTTTGGCACCTCGATGTCGGCTCGTCGCATCCTGGGGCTGTAGTCGGTCCCAAGGGTTGGGCTGTTCGCCCATTAAAGCGGCACGCGAGCTGGGTTCAGAACGTCGTGAGACAGTTCGGTCCCTATCCGTCGCGGGCGTAGGAAATTTGAGAGGATCTGCTCCTAGTACGAGAGGACCAGAGTGGACTTACCGCTGGTGTACCAGTTGTCTTGCCAAAGGCATCGCTGGGTAGCTATGTAGGGAAGGGATAAACGCTGAAAGCATCTAAGTGTGAAACCCACCTCAAGATGAGATTTCCCATGATTTTATATCAGTAAGAGCCCTGAGAGATGATCAGGTAGATAGGTTAGAAGTGGAAGTGTGGCGACACATGTAGCGGACTAATACTAATAGCTCGAGGACTTATCCAAAGTAACTGAGAATACGAAAGCGAACGGTTTTCTTGGTTTGAATAGATATTCAATTTTGAGTAGGTATTACTCAGAGTTAAGTGACGATAGCCTAGGAGATACACCTGTACCCATGCCGAACACAGAAGTTAAGCCCTAGAACGCCGGAAGTAGTTGGGGGTTGCCCCCTGTGAGATATGGAAGTCGCTTAGCT
>NZ_CAJJIE010000011.1:0-77 GCF_905187535.1 Streptococcus mitis | reverse complement strand
TGGAGGAACAGAGCCACCAATCCAAAACTCAACTCATCCAACTGGAGGAACAGAGCCACCGATCCAAAATTCATCTC
>NZ_CAJJIE010000010.1:0-83 GCF_905187535.1 Streptococcus mitis | reverse complement strand
AACTGGAGGAACAGAGCCACCGATCCAAAATTCATCTCATCCAACTGGAGGAACAGAGCCACCAATTCAAAACTCAACTCATC
>NZ_CAJJIE010000009.1:0-88 GCF_905187535.1 Streptococcus mitis | reverse complement strand
GTTGACAAAGTTTGAAAAGTCGGTATAATAGTAAGAGTTGAAACCAACTCTGGTCCGTTGGTCAAGGGGTTAAGACACCGCCTTTTCA
>NZ_CAJJIE010000008.1:0-29064 GCF_905187535.1 Streptococcus mitis | reverse complement strand
ACTCTTACTATTATACCGACTTTTCAAACTTTGTCAACACCTTTTTTTAAACTTTTTTCAAGTTAAGTAAAAAGAGCCAGAATTTTACTGACTCTTCTATTGATTATTAAACTTAGAAGCACGTTCTTCTCCCCACCAATAGGGGATTAGTTCTGCGACTTTCACTGTCTTTCTTCTATTGTAGTCCATCATGAATTCTGTATCTTTATTTTCAGCATTAAGTTCTAAAAGGAATTCTCTACAAGCACCGCAAGGCATGGCTGAACTTCCACCATAAGGCGGTTTGTCTCGAAAAGCTAATACTTTCTTAACCTTAGTTTGTCCTGAAAATTGGTACATATTGAAGAGGGCAGCTCGTTCTGCACAGAGATGGAACACACCACAGGTTCCCTCCATACAGAAACCTGTAAATATTTGCCCATCTTCTGCTTCTACTGCGGCTACAACATGATTGGCATAAACAAAGTCTGATACTTCATGTGGATTGTATAGTTTCTGTGCTTCTTCGTACATCTTTTCCCAGATGTCCATTGTTGCATCCTTCTTATTTAGAGATTTCTTCTAGCATGTTTTCGATATGCTGAATTGATTTTTCACGTCCAAGCAAGAAAATTGTATCTGGCAATTCTGGCCCATGCATTTCACCTGAAACTGCAATACGAATAGGCATGAAAAGATTTTTCCCTTTAATACCTGTTTCTTTTTGGACTGCTTTGATTTGTGGGAAAATATTTTCTGTCACAAATTCATCATCTGACATTGCTTCGAGTTTTGCTTTAAAAGCTTCAAGAACTGTTGGGACTGTGTCACCCGCCATAACTTCACGCTCTGCTTCTGTCAATTCTGGGAAATCCGAGAAGAAAAGATCTGTCAATGGAATAATTTCATCTACTGATTTCATTTGTGGTTTATAGAGCTCAACTAATTTTTCAGCCTTGTCAGTTAAACGGCCCGCTTCCGCTAAGAATGGTTTTGCCATCTCAAAGATAGTTTCTAGGTCTGCATTCTTGATATAATCATTGCTCATCCAGTCGAGTTTCTTCTGATCAAAGGCTGCCGGTGACTTGCTGAGGCGGTTTTCATCGAAAAGTTTAATGAGTTCTTCACGAGAGAAAATCTCATCTTCGCCACCTGGGTTCCAACCAAGAAGGGCAATAAAGTTAAAGACCGCTTCTGGTAAATAACCTTTTTTACGGTAGTCTTCGATAAACTGAAGAGTATTAGTATCACGTTTAGATAACTTCTTACCAGTTTCAGAATTGATAATCAAGGTCATGTGACCGAACTCTGGAGCTTTCCAACCAAGGGCTTCATAGACCATAAGTTGTTTTGGTGTATTGGCAATGTGGTCATCTCCACGGATTACATGGGAGATTTGCATATCGTGGTCATCGATAACAACGGCAAAGTTGTAAGTTGGGTAGCCGTCTTTCTTTTGGATAACCCAATCACCACCAATATTGCCACCTTCAAATTCGATATCGCCTTTAACCATATCATGCCACTTGTAGATACCTGACTCATTGACAGCCAAGCGAACCGTTGGGATAATTCCTGCTGCTTCACGTTCTGCGATGTAAGCCACTTTTTCCTCTTCACTCATACCGAGGTATTCGTTGATATAACGAGGTGTTTCACCAGCCGCTTCTTGGCGTTCGCGTTCAGCTGCCAGCTCTTCTTCTGTAACGTAAGATTTGTAGGCTTTTCCTTCAGCTAATAGTTGGTCAATGTATTTTTGATACAAGTCTAAACGCTCAGACTGACGGTAGTTTTCATGTGTTTCTGGGCTTTCGTCCCAATCCATGCCTAACCAACGAAGGTTTTCAAGCTGTGAACGTTCCCCATCCTCGACATGACGTTTACGGTCAGTATCTTCAATACGGATAATAAAAGTTCCACCATGATGGCGTGCATACAAGTAGTTGAACAATGCTGTACGGGCATTCCCGATGTGTAATAGTCCTGTTGGACTTGGTGCGTAACGTACGCGGATATCTTTTGACATAGTTTCTCCTATAAAGTCTTTATACTCAATGAAAATCAAAGAGCAAACTAGGAAACTAGCCGCAGGCTGTACTTGAGTACGGCAAGACGACGTTGACGCGGTTTGAATTTGATTTTCGAAGAGTATTAGGCGTCTGCCTTTTTGCTCTCTATATTATATCACAAGTCTTGGCTGAGTCCAATTTCTATGGATAAAGAGAGTAAAAAGAGTGGGCAAACCACTCTTTTCTTCTATTATAGACGTGCGTTAAGTTCTTTGCTCAACTCTTCAAATCCTGGTTTTCCAAGAAGGGCAAACATGTTACGTTTGTATGCTTCAACACCTGGTTGGTCAAATGGGTTGATAGCATTCAAGTAACCTGAAAGGGCAATAGCCAATTCGAAGAAGTAGATTGTGTAACCAAGAGTGAAAGCATCTTGCTCTGGAAGAGTCACGTACATGTTTGGTACATCACCGTCTGTGTGGGCAAGAAGAACACCGTCAGTTGCTTTTTTGTTTACAAAGTCAACGTCTTTTCCTTGAAGGTAACCAAGTCCATCAAGGTCTTCTTCCAAGCTAGGGATAATCACGTTTTTACGAGGTTTGTCAACACGGACAACTGTTTCAAACATGATACGAGTTCCTTCTTGGATAAATTGACCAAGTGAGTGCAAGTCAGTTGAGAAGTTGGCTGAAGTTGGGTAGATACCTTTTTGGTCTTTTCCTTCTGATTCACCAGCCAATTGTTTCCACCATTCTGAGAAGTATTGAAGTGATGGCTCGTAGTTTACCAAGATCTCAGTTGCATAGCCTTTACGGTAAAGGATGTTACGAACTGCTGCGTATTGGTAAGCTTCGTTTTCAGAGATTTTATCTGAAGTGTAGTCTTTGCGAGCTGCATTCGCACCTTCCATAAGGGCTTTGATGTCAGCTCCTGATGCTGCGATTGGAAGCAAACCAACGGCTGTCAATACTGAGAAGCGTCCACCGATATCATCTGGAACAACAAATGTTTCCCAACCGTTAGCATCTGCTTCAACCTTAACAGCGCCTTTTTGGCGGTCAGTTGTTGCATAGATACGTTTGTTTGCTTCTTCTTGACCGTATTTCTTAACCAAAAGTTCTTTGAAGACACGGAAAGCGATAGCTGGTTCAGTTGTTGTACCTGATTTAGAAATCACGTTTACTGAGAAGTCTTTGTCTGCAACATACTCTACCAAGTCAGCAAGGTAAGTAGATGAGATTGAATTTCCTGCGTAAAGGATTTGTGGAGCCTTGCGTTCTTCTTTTGTTTGCAAGTTAGCAAAGTGGTGGTTCAAGAAGTCGATTGCTGCTTTCGCACCAAGGTAAGATCCACCGATGCCGATTACAACCAAAACATCGCTGTCTGATTTGATTTGCTCAGCAGCTTTCAAGATGCGGTCAAATTCTTCGCGGTCGTAGTTTTCAGGAAGGTCCAACCATCCCAAGAAGTCGCTACCAGCACCAGTTCCTTTACGGATCAATTCATCTGCTGCTGTTACTTGTGATTGCATGTATTCCACTTCATGTGGTGCAACAAATTTGTCTAAAACTTTTGAATAATCAAATTTAATATGTGACATGTTATTCCTCCAATATTTCTTCTTTTCTATCATAACGCTTACCTTCGTTTTTTTCAAGTTTTTTTGTCGAATTTCTCCAATTTTTATCAGAATTCAAACGTTTGCGTAAAAATCCCACATTCCAAAAATTTTGAAAAAATAAAAGAAAGAACGACTAGATGTTCCAGTCGTTACAGTTCATTCAATAAATATTCAAATAATTCTAAATTGCCATCTTCTTCATTGACCAGAAACTCTGGATGCCACTGCAAACCGATAATGCGGTGCTCATCGATAGACTCAATCGCTTCGATGGTTTGGTCTCTTGGATCAATAGCAGTTACACGGAAATTAGGTGCCAAATCTTTAATACTTTGACGATGAACTGAGTTAACCTGACTTTCTTTTCCAAATAGCTTAGCCACCACGCTTCCTTCTACTGTCTCAATAGAGTGAGATGTTCCGAAAGGTAGGCCTTGCCAGTGGCCTTCGATTTCTTGATTGAGGGTTCCGCCAAAGGCAACATTGACAAGTTGGACACCGCGACAGATTGCCATAATTGGTTTATTCTGGCGGAGAGCTTCCTTTAAGAGGGCCAGTTCAAACTCATCACGAACCAGATTGTAATCATCGCTCTCGATGGTCTTTTTCTCTCCATAAAATTGAGGATGGACATTTTGACCGCCTGTCAAGATAAGTTTGTCAATCATTTCTACATAATCGCGTACAACTGACTCATCACCAACAGGAATGACTAAAGGGAGACCACCGACTTGACGAATGCTCTCTGCGAATCTACAAGATACAGATGAATGAATGTTTTTACCTTCTGCGTCTACGGGACATAGATTTGCAGCAACTCCTACAACCGTTCTAGCCATGATGCCTCTCCTTTCGAATATTAACGATAGTCCTATCATATCACTCAAAATGCCTTTCGTCTAATATGTTTTTTTTAAGTTTGTGATAAATATTTTTTATGGACAAGAAAAAGCTGCCCGCATAGGACAACTTTTTTCTTATTCAAAGACAAATTGATTGTGATAGAGTTCTGAATAGAAGCCACCTAGTTTCAAAAGTTCATGGTGGTTACCGCGTTCAATGACTTCTCCATCTTTGAGAACAATAATCTGGTCTGCATTGAGGATGGTCTTCAAACGGTGAGCAATGACGAAACTGGTTCTGCCTGCTACAACCGCCTCCATGGCATGCTGAATCTTGCTTTCTGTCACCGTATCTACGTTTGAAGTTGCTTCATCGAGAATGAGAACTTCTGGATCTGTCATCAGGGTTCGAGCGATAGAAATCAATTGTTTCTGGCCTGTTGAGAAGATGCTTTGATCATCATCGATAAGGGTATCGTATTTGTCAGGTAAGCTTTCGATATAGTCGTGAATATGGGTTGCCTTGGCTGCTGCCTCAACCATTTCTTGACTAGCATCTGGCACACCGAAACGGATATTGTCTCGAATCGTTCCGCTAAACAAGACCGAATCTTGCAAGACAATCCCCACCTTGCTTCTGAGACTATCCAAGTCATAGTCACGGATGTCTTTCCCATCAAAATAAATACCACCAGCATCAACATCATAAAAGCGATTGATGAGGTTCATAATAGTCGTTTTCCCTGACCCTGTCGGACCAACAACTGCTGTCATCTGGCCTTTAGGGGCAGAAATGCTGACATCTTTCAAAATAGGTTTATCAGGTAGGTATGAAAAATCAATATGACTAATTTCAACACCTTCTTGCAACTTAGTAAAGATCGGCGCCTTCTCAGGTCGAATTTCTTCCTCTGAGTCAAACATTTCCTGAATCCGTTCAGCACCTGTAAAGGCCAACTGAAGACTTCCCCAACTAGCTGCAACTTGGATAATCGGCTGGTAGTACTGCTGTGAAAATTGGGCAAACATCACAATCAAACCTAGGGCTGTACTTGTTTCAATAGACTTATCATTCAAAAGTACAGCTGAACCAGCAAAGATGACGACGGCTGTGTTAACCAAACTCATACCATTCATGACAGGGAAAAGAATTCCTGAGAACATTCTTCCTTTAAAGGTTGCCTTGCGCACGCGCTCATTTTGTTCAAGAAATCCTGCCATCATATCCTCTTGAATCCCTTGAACAATGACAGCTTTTTGACCTGAGATACTCTCATCCATATAGGCGTTGAGTTTCCCTACCTCTTTCTGCTGGAGATTGGTGTATTTGCGTGCCATTTTTACGATGAAAATCAGCATGAGGAAGGCTATTGGTGTGCTGGCAATGGTGATGAGAGCCAGCGTCACATTCCTCGAAAACATGACAAGAATCAGACCGATATATAAAACAATATTGCTCATGACCTGAATCAAGCTTTCGTTAAAGGCTTGGAGGATATTATCCAAATCACTGGTAAAACGAGACAGGATATCTCCATCTTGTCGGCGGTCAAAGAAAGAAACCGTCAAGCGAGCAAGCTTACCGAAGAGGCCTTTGCGCATCTCGTTAGTCGACTCTGCAATCACACGCGTCATGAGACACATGTATATCACACTAGAGATAAATAGAACCAAAACCAGCAGTCCAAGATTGACCATGATTCCTGATAGACTTTGCCAAACAAGTTCTGGATTGCCATCTTGATAAGCTTTAACTAAATTGGCTAGCTCTGTTACCGCTTGTCCAGAAAAGACCGGAAAGAGGGCTTGGGCAAGAGTTGCTAAAACAATCATCAGGATAACAACTACAAATGATAGCTTATAGACTTTAAAATAATTCCAAAAAAATTGAACTGTCTTCATTTTACTCCTCCTTTCCTTTCTGTGTTTCGTAGATTTCACGGTAAACAGTATTATTGGCAACCAAGTCTGCATGCGTACCTTGACCAATCAATCGTCCTTGATCTAGAACCAAGATTTTATCTGCATGAACAACCGAGCTAATCTTTTGCGCGATGATAATGGTTGTTGTTCCCTTCAAGTCCTTATTCAAGGCTTCTTGAACCAGGCGCTCTGACTTAGCATCCAAGGCCGAGGTCGAATCGTCAAAAATCAGAATACGTGGATTGCTGACAATCCCACGCGCAATCGACATCCTTTGCTTTTGCCCACCTGAGAAATTGGTTCCCCGTTCCTCAACTGGACTTTCAAAGGTTTTCTCCATACGATGAATGAATTCACTAGCCTGGGCAATGTTGGCTGCGCGCTCCATTTCAAATAGAGTAGCATCTCCCTTACCCTGTCTCAAGTTATCTGCAATCGTCCCACTAAAGAGAATGGCACGTTGGAGAACGATAGAAACTGTTTTACGCAGGGTTCCTTCACTCACTTCTCGAATATCCTTGCCTCCGATTTTGATAGCCCCTTCCTGTGGGTCAAAGAGACGTGGAATCAGTTGAGCCAAGGTTGATTTTCCTGCACCAGTCGCTCCAACGACACCAACCATTTGACCAGGTTCAATAGTAAAGCTCACATCTTTCAGCATCGGTTCCTTGTCCATTGGATAGGTAAAAGTCACATTTTCAAAGCTAAGACTGCCGACCAACTCTTCATCTGGGACATCCTTGAAGGTCATGGCTGGCTCTGCGTCAAGAATTTCTCGAATACGACGCATAGAAATCATGGCACGACTGACAGAATTTCCCAAAAATCCAACCATAACAATGGTAAAGATAATCTGGCTTAGGTAATTGACAAAGGAAGCAATGGAGCCAACAACTGACGGATCCGACTGAACCATTCCTGCAACTAGCCAAATAGAGAGGAAAACCGTCCCGTAGCCGACTAACATCATAAAGGGTTCCACTACTGAAAAGGCATAACCAATGTAAAGGTTTTGACCAAGAAGCTCGTCTGATACCTCTGTAAACTTAGCAAACTGCTCTTTTTCTTGGACAAAGGACTTGACCACACGAACACCGCGCAGATTTTCCTTGGCAATGGCATTGATGCGTTCAAGAAGGGTTTGAAACTTGGCAAAACGAGGCCCCATCATTCCCATCATGACAGCAGTCAAGGCAAAAATCAAGACTACCATGAGAACAATCACCCACCACAGAGAAGGTAGGGTTTGAACCGCCAAGATAAACGAACCGATGAACAAGAGGGGGAGTCTGAAAAGAATTTGGAAGGTCATCATGACGACGTTCTGAATCTGGTTGATATCATTTGTCATTCGAACGACTAGATTTCCCGCATTAAATTGTTCAATATTGGCATAAGAAAAGGTTTGGATTTTACGGAAGGCATCCTCTCGAAGGTCGGATGAAACTCCTTGAGCAATATAGGCTGCAAGGATAACATTGACCCCACCAGCAACCAGACCGACCACGGCCACACCAATCAACCAAGCCCCTATACTATAAATAGCTTCATATTTTCCAGCAAGGAGGGCGTCTAACACTTCCTGCAGATAACGCGGTTGCAAAAGTGAACTAGCAACCATCAAGCCTGTCATCAGTAGCGAGGCCAGGGCTTGCCACTTATAGGTTTTTATTTTCTGAATCAGCATACTTTCTCCTTAAAAAATAGACAAAAGGGAGCGACAATGCGTCAGCTCCTTCTCACTCTGTTTGTGTGATGTTATTCTAGCAAAAAAGTGGGAACTTGTCAAAGAAGTCTCCTTGATACAGCTAGAATGACAAGGAATTCATTCTTTATAATTTTTGTTTTAACTCGACCAAGACATTCATAGCCTGCATAGGTGTCATATTGTAAACATCCAATTTAGACAATTCTGCTAGGATAGGATGTTCTTCTGCCGTATCAAAGAGTGAAATCTGTTCAGTGACAGCACTTGTTTGCCTCATCAGACTTGAACTTTCTCCCCCTTGACTCTCCAGTTGAGTCAAAATCTTATTCGCCCTTGCTAAAAGATCTGCTGGCAAGCCAGCGATCTTGGCAACATGGATACCGTAGGATTTATCGGCTGGTCCTGGTTCAATCTTGTGAAGGAAGGTGACCTGCCCATCCTGCTCCAAAGTTGCCACGTGGACATTAACCAAGTGTTGTAAACTAGACTCCAGACTAGTCAACTCATGGTAGTGGGTCGCAAAGAGGGTCTTAGCTCCGATGTGCTCATGGATATATTCGATGATAGACTGAGCAAGAGCCATCCCATCATAAGTTGCAGTTCCACGTCCCAATTCATCAAAGAGAATGAGAGAGTCCTTGGTCGCATGCGAAATGGCATTATTGGCCTCCATCATCTCTACCATAAAGGTTGACTGACCCGAAACCAAGTCATCTGCTGCTCCGATACGGGTAAAGATTGCATCAAAAATCGGTAAATGGGCGCTTTCTGCTGGCACATAAGAACCCAACTGAGCCATAACCGCCGTCATGGCTAACTGACGCATGTAGGTTGACTTTCCGCTCATATTGGGCCCTGTAATCAGTTGAATACTGGTATCTTCTGCCATCTGAATCGTATTGGGAATATAGGTCTGAGCCCCCATAACCTTTTCAACGACAGCATGGCGCCCTTTCTGGATATCAATTTGTGAATCGTCACCAAACTCAGGTCGAATCAAATGCTGGGTCTCAGCCACAACTGCTAGACTCTGTAAGACATCAACCGTCGCAATTCCTTGAGCTAAAGCTTGTAAACGCTGAATGTACTTACTGACCTCTTCACGAATGCGCATAAAGATTTCGTATTCGAGGTTAGCTGACTTCTCACGCGCCTCCAGCATATCTCCCTCGATACGGGCCAATTCTTCGGTTCCAAAACGTTCTGAGTTTTTCAGCGTCGCCTTGCGGAAAAAGTGAGCAGGCACATTTCCCAGTTGCGAATTGGTCACATGGAAATAATAGCCATCTTTTTTATTGTAGTCAATCTTAAGCGTGCTGATACCAGAGTTTTCTCGCTCCTTAGCCTCAATCTCAGCAATCCAGCTAGTCCCTTCTCTGAGAACGCGACGGTACTTGTCTAAAGTCTCATCAAATCCAGTTCGGATAATACCACCTTCTGTAATCACATGAGGAGCTTCAGGAGCAATCGCTGCGCTAATCAAACTCTCCAACTCAGGGATTCCATCCAGTTGTTCGATAAGATAGGCTAGAGCAGGTTGCTCCATCCCTTCTAAAATCGCACGAATCCGTGGCACACTGGATAAGGTGGTCGCCAACTGCAAGAGATCCTTGGGATTGGTTTTGCCAAAAGAAACACGACTAGCCAAGCGTTCGATATCATAGACACCCTTGAGGCTGTCTGTCAAATCACTGCGCTCAAAGAAATGATCGAGAAAGACCTGCACCACTTCTTGACGTTGGATAATTCGTTCCTTATCAATCAAGGGGCGATGAATCCAAGACCGCAAGAGACGCATTCCCATAGCCGTTTTGGTTTCATCCAAAAGCCAGAAAAGACTGCCTTGCTTCTTGCCCGAACGAGCATTCTCAACCAAATCCAGACTAGCCTTGGTCGCATAATCCATCTGCAAGAAATCCTTGATTTCATAGCGGATAACAGGCTTGAGGTGGTTCAATTCCCTCATCTGAGTCCGATGAACATACTGGAGTAGCTTACTAGATGCCGCTTGCTCCACAGGTGCCAATCGTGAATCCAGTAAATGAAGGTCTTCAAAACCTTCTTTTTCATAGGAAAGCACCAGATTCATCTGACGGCTAAGGATTTGTTCTTCTTCCTCGGACAAGTCATAACCCAACACCACTTCTCGAGCCTTGAGGTTACGGATTTCCCCACAAACCAACGTGAAATCCAAAAGACCTGTCACATAAAAGTCACCCGTCACTAGGTCCATATAAGCTAGACCAAACTGATTGTCCTCACGGTCTATAGCAACCAAGAAATTGTTCTGACTGTCCGGCTTACTGCTATCGACCACTGTCCCTGGCGTAATGACCTGAACAACCTCTCGTTTAACAACCCCAACTGCTTGTTTAGGATCTTCCATCTGCTCTGCAATAGCAACTTTATAGCCCTGCTCAATCAAGACATCGATATACTGTTGGGCAGAATGATAGGGAACACCCGCCATAGGAATCGGATTGTCGGCATTCTTGTTGCGACTCGTTAAGGAAATTTCCAGAATCTGCGCAGCATTGACCGCATCCTCATAAAATAATTCATAAAAATCACCCATCCGAAAGAGCAAAAACGCATCTGGATATTGCTTTTTAATATCCACATACTGTTGCATGCCGGGTGATAGCTTTTCTGTCGCCATTGTCCGTCTCTCCTTGTCAAAAATAAGTCTTGAGAGCAACTCTCAAGACCTTACTTATCTTTCATCAAATCTAGCAAACGATCTTCCATGAGTTTGGCAACGTGCTGGTCTCGACAAATGACCAATAAGGTATTGGCACCAGCAACTGTTCCTAAAATCCATTCATCCTTGTTTGCATCTACAATATTTGCCAAAACAGAGGCTTCTCCCAATTTAGTATGAAGTACCAAGGTAAACTCTGCTCTTGCAACACCTTCTAAATGATGAGACAAAAATTCCACCAAATCAATCTTTTCTGTCTCATTTGCTAGTACATAATACACCATATCATTTTTCTTGACCTTGGTCAAGCCGATTTCGCGCAAATCACGAGACAGGGTTGTCTGCGTCACAAAAACATTGTGCGCCTCCAACCGATCTTGAATTTCTTTTTGTGTACTTAATTTCTCCTCAGTAATCATTTTTTTTATTAACTGATGACGATCTCTTTTTCTCATAAAATCCTCTTATATGCATATTTATAACTAATTTTATAACTATATTATACCAAAAAAATAGGAGATTTCAAAAATTTTTTCTTCTTTCTTTAAAATTGTGATAAAATAGTAGAAAAGTCCAAAAAGGAGCTCTTAATGAATACAAAAGAATTGATTGCTAGCGAGTTGGCTAGCGTCATTGATAGCCTGGACCAAGAGGCTATTTTAAATTTACTGGAAACCCCTAAAAACTCAGAAATGGGAGACATCGCTTTCCCTGCTTTTTCACTTGCAAAAGTCGAACGTAAAGCACCTCAAATGATTGCTGCTGAACTGGCTGAAAAAATTGACAGCCAAGCCTTTGAAAAGGTTGTTGCAACAGGACCTTACGTTAACTTTTTCCTTGATAAATCTGCCATTTCTGCTCAAGTATTGCAAGCTGTTATCACTGAAAAAGAACATTATGCTGACCAAACTATTGGCAAACAAGAAAATGTTGTTATCGACATGTCTAGTCCCAATATCGCTAAACCATTTTCTATTGGCCACCTACGCTCAACTGTTATCGGAGATAGCTTATCACATATTTTCCAAAAAATCGGTTATCAAACGGTCAAGGTCAACCACTTGGGAGACTGGGGTAAACAGTTTGGGATGCTGATTGTTGCCTACAAAAAATGGGGAGACGAAGAAGCTGTAAAAGCTCATCCAATCGATGAACTTCTTAAACTCTATGTCCGCATCAATGCTGAAGCTGAAAACGACCCTAGCTTGGATGAAGAAGCACGCGAATGGTTCCGTAAACTTGAAAATGGAGACGAGGAAGCTCTCGCACTTTGGCAATGGTTCCGTGATGAAAGTTTGGTGGAATTTAACCGCCTCTACAATGAATTGCAGGTTGAATTTGACAGCTACAATGGAGAAGCCTTCTACAACGATAAGATGGATGCAGTTGTAGACATTCTTTCTGAAAAAGGCCTTCTTGTTGAATCAGAAGGTGCCCAAGTTGTGAATCTTGAGAAATATGGAATTGAACATCCAGCCCTTATCAAAAAATCTGATGGTGCAACTCTCTACATCACACGTGACTTGGCTGCAGCTCTTTACCGTAAAAACGAATACCAATTTGCTAAATCTATCTACGTAGTTGGTCAAGAGCAATCTGCCCACTTTAAACAGCTCAAAGCTGTCTTGCAAGAGATGGGCTACAATTGGAGTGACGACATTACTCACGTTCCTTTTGGTTTAGTTACAAAAGAAGGGAAAAAACTCTCTACTCGTAAAGGGAATGTCATCTTGCTAGAGCCTACTGTTGCAGAGGCCGTTAGTCGTGCCAAAGCCCAAATTGAAGCAAAAAATCCTGAACTTGAAAACAAAGACCAGGTAGCACATGCTGTTGGGGTTGGAGCCATTAAATTCTATGACCTCAAGACCGACCGTACAAATGGATACGACTTCGACCTAGAAGCTATGGTATCCTTCGAGGGTGAAACTGGACCTTATGTTCAATACGCCTACGCTCGTATCCAATCTATCTTACGCAAAGCGGATTTCAAACCAGAAACAGTTGGCAACTATAGCTTGAATGATGCTGAAAGTTGGGAAATCATCAAACTAATCCAAGACTTCCCACGTATTATCAACCGTGCGGCGGATAACTTTGAACCTTCTATCATTGCTAAATTTGCAATTAGCCTGGCTCAAGCCTTCAACAAGTACTATGCACATACACGTATCTTGGATGATAGCCCAGAACGCGACAGCCGTCTAGCTCTCAGCTACGCAACTGCAGTCGTTCTCAAAGAAGCCCTTCGCTTGCTTGGAGTAGAAGCGCCAGAGAAGATGTAAATCGCCAAAGTTACTTGATTGCAGAGCAATCTAAGTAACTAACGCCAAATCCTATTCGGACTTTGGCTAGGCGCTTCACTAGTTTTAGGACATAAATATGATTGATTTATGTCCTAAAACGTCGTAATCTTCAAGTTACTTGATTGTAAAACAGTCTAAGTAACTAAGACCAAATCCTATACGTAATTAGGTTTAGAGGTCTATCAAAAATCTTATCAAGTTTTGCTGACTTGTTCTGCTATTTTAGATCCACTAAATCGATTTATTCACTACTACTTCTTTATCATACAGGGAGATTTCCTATGAGCCAATATGCTTATGTCCTCGTTGTGATTAGCTTGGTTTTCCTTTTTCTGCTCAATAAGTACGAGAAGGAGAGACTGCAAAAACTCTACCAAGAACAACTTTTAAAGGATGAAACATTCAGGTCTAACATCAAAGAAAAAATTCATACGACTGAAAATATCAATGATGTCATTGCTTACATCAATAAAACTTACCATCTGGGAATGTTGCTATCAAAAGACATTACAGATCAATTGAAATAAACCTAGTTATTCTTTAAGGAATATCAAAACCGAGACTAAGAGTTTATTACTTAGGCTCGGTTTTTGTATATTTTTCAAGCAACAAAGCCATCACTCCCCAGCAATGCAAGTGCAAAATCCCCTAGAATGTGATAAAATAAAAAGAGAACTCTATCAAGGAGGAAAACATGGAAAAACAAACCATCGCCGTCTTGGGGCCTGGTTCTTGGGGAACTGCCCTTTCACAAGTCTTAAATGACAATGGACACGAGGTACGTATTTGGGGAAATCTGCCTGAGCAAATCAATGAAATTAATACCTATCATACTAACAAGCACTACTTTAAAGATGTCGTTCTAGACGAAAATATCATTGCCTACACTGACTTAGCAGAGGCATTGAAAGATGTAGATGCGATTTTGTTTGTTGTCCCAACAAAAGTGACACGACTTGTTGCCCAACAAGTTGCAAAAACCTTAGACCATAAGGCTATCATCATGCACGCATCAAAGGGATTAGAGCCTGATAGCCATAAACGATTATCAACCATCCTTGAAGAAGAAATTCCTGAACATCTCCGCAGTGATATTGTCGTTGTTTCAGGACCTAGTCATGCGGAAGAAACCATTGTGCGTGACCTAACCTTAATCACTGCTGCTTCTAAAGATTTACAAACAGCTCAATACGTTCAGAAGCTCTTCAGTAATCACTACTTCCGACTTTATACCAATACGGATGTTATCGGGGTTGAAACTGCTGGTGCTCTTAAAAACATTATCGCTGTCGGTGCTGGAGCCTTACATGGTTTAGGATTTGGTGACAATGCTAAGGCAGCCATCATCGCTCGAGGCTTGGCAGAAATTACCCGCTTAGGAGTAGCACTTGGGGCCAGTCCATTGACCTATAGTGGCTTGTCTGGTGTAGGAGACTTGATCGTAACGGGAACCTCCATCCACTCTCGTAACTGGAGAGCCGGAGATGCTCTTGGTCGTGGAGAATCTCTAGCTGATATCGAAGCCAATATGGGCATGGTGATTGAAGGAATCTCAACAACTCGAGCAGCCTATGAACTAGCGCAAGAACTTGGAGTCTATATGCCCATTACACAAGCCATTTACCAAGTTATCTACCACGGAACCAATATCAAAGATGCCATTTATGACATCATGAACAATGAATTTAAAGCAGAAAATGAGTGGTCTTAACCCTCTAGAGAAAGGATTCTTATGACATCAAAAGTTAGAAAGGCAGTCATCCCTGCCGCTGGACTTGGAACTCGATTTTTACCAGCAACCAAAGCACTTGCTAAAGAAATGTTGCCAATTGTGGACAAACCAACTATCCAATTTATCGTAGAAGAAGCTCTTAAATCAGGTATTGAAGATATTCTGGTTGTCACTGGTAAATCAAAACGTTCTATTGAAGACCACTTTGACTCAAACTTTGAGCTTGAGTACAACCTCAAAGAAAAAGGCAAACACGACTTACTAAAATTGGTAGACGAAACAACTGGCATTCGCCTTCACTTTATCCGTCAAAGCCATCCTCGTGGTCTTGGCGATGCTGTCTTACAAGCAAAAGCTTTTGTAGGGAATGAGCCCTTCGTTGTCATGCTTGGTGACGACCTAATGGATATCACAGATGACCATGCTGTCCCTTTGACAAAACAATTGATGAACGATTACGAGACAACTCACGCATCAACAATTGCTGTTATGCCTGTTCCTCATGAAGACGTTTCAGCATATGGAGTTATCGCTCCTCAAGGTGAAGGAATTAATGGTCTCTATAGCGTCGAAACTTTCGTAGAAAAACCAGCTCCAGAAGATGCTCCAAGTGATTTGGCAATCATCGGACGCTATCTGCTCACACCAGAAATTTTTGAGATCCTCGAAAATCAAGCTCCCGGTGCTGGAAATGAAATCCAGCTTACCGACGCTATTGATACACTTAATAAAACACAACGTGTTTTCGCCCGTGAATTTACAGGAGCTCGTTACGACGTTGGGGATAAGTTTGGCTTTATGAAAACATCTATTGACTACGCTCTCAAGCACCCACAAGTCAAAGATGACTTGAAAGATTACCTTATCCAACTTGGAAAAGAATTGGCTGAGAGGGAATAGAATTAGTTTCCAGTTAATAAATTAAGTCTCCAGCAAGTTGACTCTGGAGACTTAATTATTTTACAAATTTACATACAATTTAAAGATTTATGAGATATGTCTCTAAATCTACCAACTCAACTTCGGTCCTTAATGATGGATTACAGATTTTCAATCAAAAATCGATTTGAAGTTTTAATGATATTTGCTATTTTGGGGACGTCTAAATCATCTGTATACAGAAAATGTTTTTCCTTTTCCTTATTTTTAGCTAGAAACTCACTTCTTGCTTGTATTGATAAGTTGCCCACTCTTTCAATTTCTTTTCTAGAACCATCCCTATCTTTCAAGGTTTTTTCTTCGGCCATTAAGACACAATATTTTAGACCAATTTGTTTTTCTTTTAAGAAAGAAGCAATTTTCTTCAGTTGGTATTCAAAAATGACATACTCTATTACGACAGAGATGCCTCGAGTTATAAAATTATTGGTCAAGCTGATGATATTGTCCCAAAACAAATCCATGTAATAGCCTTCATCTTCCCAAGGAGCCACGAGTCCTCCTTTAATCATTAAATAAATCATGTCGCCTTCAATTACTGCACTTTTCTTAAAAGAATAGGCCAACTCCTTACTGACTGTGCTTTTCCCAACGCCTGGGGGGCCTGAAATAATGTAAACACAATTTTCCAACTTTACACCTCTTTTATTCTAATAATTCTTCAATCAATTTCTAATATTATAACATTTTCTATTTTTAAAATATATAACAAGACTGATACAACACTATATTCTAGAAACTTACGATACAAAAGAAATAAAAAAGCACACCATTCTCAATTTTCTGCAAAAAAACCTTTTTACAAATGACTTCTTCGCGATAGAATGGGCGCTCACTTTCTCAAATCATCTACACACAAAGACTTATTTTTAGAGCTATGTTGTTTCGAATGGTTTCAAATCACATTAAAAGCTACTCATTTTTAAGTAGCTTTTTTCTTATTCAAGTTTACATATTAGCCGTCACAACACCATTCCCTTGTAGAAAAGCAAGACTGCGAGTCCTACTAACAAGACTACCGCTACCAGTCTCTGACTATCTCTATACATCCGTCTTTCGCCTCGGACTGGAAAGATAACTGCTAGAAATGCACCACCGACTGCACCACCGATATGACCTGCTAGGCTGATTCCTGGAATCAGAACACTTCCAATAATGTTAACCACAAAAAGAGTCAGATAAGATTGACCCAACTGCTGGATATAAGGATTGCGAGTTGCATAGCGAAGAACAATAATTGCAGCAAATAGCCCATAAAGAGAGGTAGAGGCTCCTGCAGCTAAGGATTTTGGACTAAATACAAAAACAAAGAGATTACCCATCATTCCTGATAAAAGATAGAGAAAGAAAAACTTCTTAGATCCGAAAATTTCCTCTACTTGCCTACCAAGATAATATAGCGAAAGCATATTGACAATGAAATGCTCCCAACCAATATGAACAAAAACGGCTGAAAAGAGACGCCAAAACTGCTCAGGAAAGAGCCGAATAGCAGGCCCATACATGGCTCCAAATCGAAATAGGGTATCTGCCCTGTCAAAGTTTCCACCTGTAGTCACCAACATTAGTAGAAATACCAAGGCCGTCACTAAGAGAAAGAAACTCGTCACAGGATAACGTCTGTCAAAGATTTCCTTCATCAATCAGAACCTCCTGAACAGGAATATCATGGCTTTCAGGGATAAAGTCCTGAATTTGACAAGGATAGATCGTACTAAAAGTATGACCAGATAAATGTTTCAGATAGCGATCATAATAACCTCCACCGTATCCAATCCGATATCCTTCCGTCGTAAAAGCCAGACCAGGAACATGAATCAAATCAATCTGAGAGGCATCCACCACTTCCAAATCTCCCTGTGGTTCCAGTAAGCCAAAGGAAGTTTTGACCAGTTGTTGCGGATTATAGACTACAAAGTCCATGCGCCCCTTGGGATAAGTTTTGGGTATCAGAACCTTCTTGCCGTCCTTCAGCGCCTGCTCAATCAGTTCCTGCGTTTGAAACTCATGAGGAAAAGAGAGGTAGGTTGCGATGACCTCAGCTTCTTGGTAAAAGGGGTGTTGTAAAAGTCGTTCGGTTAAAGCTAGATCCGAAGTAACTTTTTGAGTTCGAGGGATAGCCTTCATTTCGTGCAAGACTTGCTTACGTAATTCCGATTTCATAGATAACCCCTCTACTCTGCTGCCTTCTTTTTCAGGAAACTAGAGACCGCGTCCACCCCAATAGCTAAGGCTTCTTCCTTAGGACTCATCTGAGGGTGATGAAGGGCGTAGGGACTATCAATACCTAGCCAGAACATAACGCCATCAACTTTTGAAAGGAGATAACCAAAGTCTTCACCTGTCATAGCAGGTTCGATATCAATCAACTCAATTTCGCCTTTTTCTTCAAAGAAATCCATCAGTTCACGCGCCAAGGCTGGATGGTTCTCAACAGGCA
Source organism: Streptococcus mitis (assembly GCF_905187535.1). GTDB lineage: Bacteria > Bacillota > Bacilli > Lactobacillales > Streptococcaceae > Streptococcus > Streptococcus mitis_BS. Next base: position 10,867 of record NZ_CAJJIE010000008.1, on the reverse strand, counting down.
GGTAACCACCTTGTTTGAGTTCCACTTCGACTTCCATATCGAAGGCAGCTGCAACCCCTTCTGCAACTGTTTTGACCCTTTTTTGCACCAAAAGACTCATGTCCTGTGTCAAGGCCCGAATAGTTCCATGCAAAAAGGCTGTGTCTGTGATAACATTGTTGGTTGTTCCAGCTTGGAAAACTCCAAAGGTCACCACTGCTCCCTCGATTGGGTTGACATTGCGGCTGACAACTGACTGCACCTGGGTCACAAAGTAACTAGCCGCCACCAAAGCGTCATTGGCTTCATGCGGAAAGGCTGCATGTCCTCCTTTACCTTTAAAACGAATCTTCACCTCGCAAGTCCCTGCAAAGAGTGTATGAGTATTGGTCGCAATCTGTCCAACCTTCAAATCTGGCCGAACATGAAGTCCATAAAACTGGTCTGGCAACCAGTCTCCAAAAGCGCTATCCTCATACATGAGCATGCCACCAGCTTCATTTTCTTCAGCAGGTTGAAACAGAAAGAGCAGATTGTTCTTTGGCTGCTCCTCAAGGGCGCGCTCTAGACAGCCCAAGGCAATAGTCATATGAAAATCATGTCCACAAGCATGCATGCGGCCTTGGTGCTGAGAAGCGAAAGGAAGGCCTGTTTGTTCGACGATAGGCAGGCCATCAATGTCTGTTCGCCAACCAATGGTCCGCTCTGGCTGACTTCCCTGTAAATAGACCAAAATCCCTGTTCGCCAAGTACGAACTTGAACAAAATTCTTGCCCGCAGTCAATTTCTCAATCACATCCAACAGATAAGCTTGAGTCTTGAACTCCTTCAAGCCAATCTCTGGAATCTGGTGCAAATCTCGTCTAGTCTGAATCAAATCTAACATCTATCTATCCTCCGATATAGCAGAAAGAGGCTGGAAGAAGGGTTCCGCCTCTTTATTACTTTTACAATTATAAGGTACGAAGCGCATCCTCTAGCGCTGTTTTTTGTTGGGTTTGGGCATCAATCTCTTTGATGATACGAGCTGGAACACCTGCTACCACCACGTTTTCTGGGACATCCTGGGTAACAATAGCTCCTGCTGCGACAACTGAACCACTACCGATTTGGACCCCTTCGATAACCACTGCGTTGGCACCGATGAGAACATTGTCTCCAACACGGACTGGTTCTGCGCTAGCTGGCTCAATCACACCTGCAAGAACGGCACCTGCACCAACGTGACTGTTTTTCCCCACGATAGCACGGCCACCAAGGATAGCCCCCATGTCAATCATGGTTCCTGCACCAATTTCAGCACCGATATTGATAACCGCTCCCATCATGATAACAGCATTGTCACCAATTTCAACCTGATCACGGATAATAGCACCCGGCTCAATACGAGCATTGATAGCACGTTTATCTAGCAAAGGAACTGCAGAATTACGAGCGTCTTGCTCAACAACATAGTCTTGATTTTCTACCAAACCATCGAGAAGGGGAGCCACGTCCTTCCAATCTCCGAATAGGACATTCCCTAGTTTGACAACAGAGCTTGGTACAGCAGCTGCAAGTTGTCCCTCAAAGGTTACTTTAACACTGGTTTTCTTTTCAGCATTGGCGATAAATTGAATAATTTCTTGAGCGTTCATTTTTGTAGCAGTCATAAGCGCCTCCTAGTTCATTTTAATGATACCTATTCTACCAAAAAAGGCCTCAAATTTGAAGCCTTTTTGTTTGTTTTTAGGTATGATTTTTAGGGATGTGAGATAAAACGTGCTGTCGGTAAAAGCAAGCCCCTACCGATACAACCTAAAAACACTCTTCACAACTATCTCCCCGTGTTTTATTGACTATTCTAGTATAGCACACTTTTAGAATTAAGAAAAGACTTTTTATTTACTTTCTTTCGCTTCTTCTATCGATAGGAAAATCATAGGTAAAATAATCAAGGCCATAGCTAGAAGAAGGGACCAATCCACTACTAAACCTAAAAATAAAACACTCAAAAGGGCAGAAGAGAGAGGTTCACTGGCACTGATAACAGAAACCACCAAAGGAGAAACCAAGGACACTGCCTTCATGGAAATGAAAAAGGCAAAAGCCGTTCCAAAGAAAGCGATAATAAGGCAAATCAAGATACTCCAAATATCCAGAGTAAAGGAAAGCTGATACACTGGCGAAAGGATATTGCTAAATAAACCTGCCAAAATCATCCCCCACCCAACCGTGGGTACAAAACCATAGCGCTTCGCGAAAGGTTGGGGCAGGATAACATTAAACATAACCCCCATAGCACTCAGTAAACCCGTTATAAGAGCTAGTGGTGTCATGGATAACTGAGAGAGATCCCCCTTTGTCGCCATCAAGCCAACACCCAACATGGCAACTAAAACATAAAAAATAGCACTTTTTGACGCTCGTTTTTGATAAACCAAAAGATTGTAAAAAAGAATAAAGACAGGGCTGATAAACTGTAAAATAGTTGCTGTCGCAGCATTTGAGTATTCTACGCAGAGATAGAAAAAATACTGGACTGAGAAAATTCCCAAAATAGCATAGGCTAGAAAGGGCAGGTAATTTTTCTTATCTCGCCAGATATCTAACACTTGTGATTTTAATTGCATTGCTGACCAAATGAGCACAAGACTCCCTGCCAGTGTCAAACGCATAGAGGTAATCCAGCCCGAAGACACCTGGTAATGGGTAAAGAAATACTCTCCTAGAATCCCACAGATTCCCCAGATTAAGCCAGATAAGAGCGAATAAATAGTTCCTTTAACAATCTTTTTCTGATACTGATTCATACCTTTATTGTAACATGAAAGGGCAAAAGAAAAAAGTGGCAATCAATACCACTTTCCTATCTTCTACTATTTGATTGTGTAGGTGATGATGAACTTGATGTACTGCTAGAGCTAGCACTTGAACTACTACTTGAACTAGTGCTTGAGCTGGAAGGAGTTGGTAGTGTGCTAACAATACTTGACCAAGCATTTTGATAATCTGCTTCACTTCCTCCAATAGCAAAGTGATAGCTGGTCGTAGGAGCTCCCGCCTTGTTAGCCCAATAGCTCGTTACAGTAGAACCTGAAAGACCAACTGTTTTTCCATTAACGGATACTTGCCCCGGCTTCTGTCCTGTAGATCGGAGGACCTGAGATTGGGTCACACTAGAATCAAGATTAAAGCGTTCATTGCCCCAAATTCCAGGCTCAGCCTGTTGGATAGCATTGACCAAGTAAGCCATATATTTGGCATTTCGATAATGCCCAGCCCCCTTAGCCATTGGGCGGTTGTCATCATGACCTAGCCAACCACCCAGAGTCAATCTTGGTGTCGAAAGCATGAGCCACATATTTTCATCTTCATTGGTCGTACCAGTCTTACCAATCCAGTCTGCACGAGCTAAGCTTGAATTGATAGAAGCCAAATCCGTTTGAAAACTTGAAGTGATTCGAGATGAAATCACCTCACGAAGTAAACTCTGCATAATCGTTGCTGTTGCCTTCGAGTAAACTTGAACTGGTTTATCTTGAAACTCATAGATTACTCTACCGTCAGATGATTCAATCTTAGAAATCACATGTTTCTGATGGTAAACACCGTTATTGGCAATTGTTTGATAACCGTTGGTATGCTGGGCAACTGTGACTTCAATCCCACCACCCATAGGCAGACTTTCGATACCATACTCTGGAATCTCGTAACCCATTTTCTCCATGTAACCCTTGACATCTACACCCTTCTCACGAAGCATACGATAGGTCCAATAGGCTGGGATATTCCATGAATAGTTCAGGGCTTCACCCAGGGTCATCATGCCTGTACCTGGACTGTTCACATACATGATAGGATTGCCATTAGAGAATTTTGTCGGATAATTGGACAAGATACTAGCGCTTCCCATCAAACCTTGGTCAATGGCAATACCATAGGCCAACAAAGGCTTGGTTGTAGAGGCTGGCGAGCGCTTAGTGTCAAAGGCGTGATTGTTTTGGTTAGTCTGGTAATTACGACCACCAACAAAGCCTAGAACAGCCCCCGTTTTATTGTCCATCAAAACATTCCCTACTTCAGGCTGCCCAGTCGAATCATCTACCAAACGACCGTAGTTAGCAACTGCATTTTGCATGGCGTTATGGATTTTTTTATTGATCGTTGTAGTGATTTTGTAGCCGCCATTACTTAGTTCCTGCTCCGCTCGCTCATGATAAGCCTTTTGAACCGCTTCCTTTTTCAACTCTTGGCTAGAAACATTGTCCTGTTGAACTAAATAATCATACATGCGGTCTGTCGCTTCAGCCATAGCTGTAAAGTAGAGATAATCTCTCGAAACGGCATTGATAGTTCCTGATGGCAAGAAATCTTGTTTGAGATTATAATCCTTGTACTGGTCGTATTCTTCCTGAGTCAGAGCACCCGTACGGTACATGTTGTAGAGAACATCCTTGGCCCGCTTCAAACCAAGCTCTAAGTCTTCATCACTCTTTAACTCTCCAGTATTTTCATAAGGAGAATAAGTAATCGGACTCTGTGGCAAACCTGCTAGGAAAGCTGCTTGGGGAATACTCAACTTATTGGCATCGATACCGAAAATCCCTTCAGCAGCTTGCTGGGCACCTGCAATATTCTGCCCTTTATGATTTCGACCAAAGGGAGCAACATTGAGATAGGTGGTCAAGATTTCATCCTTGCTCATGCTGCGTTCCAAGGCAAGGGCATCGACAATTTCTGTAGCCTTACGAGCCAAAGTCGGAGCATCTCCGACTACTTGTTGCTTGATTAACTGTTGGGTCAAGGTCGAGCCCCCGCTAGATGAGCCCAAACCTGCAAAGGTTCCCAAAGTAGCCCGAATCACAGCTTTTGGCACAACACCTTTATGTTCAAGAAAATGTTCATCCTCAGTAGCAACAATAGCCTTTTTGAGATTGTCCGATATTTCCTCAGATGAAACAGAAGTTCTCAGTAGATCACTCTCGATAGAAGCAATGACACTCCCATCTGCGTAAACAATTTCTGAGATGGAAGAAATATTTTTAACCTGCTTGACCAAATCCTCCGATTGGGGAACCTTGGCTTTGTCAAACAAAGCAACCCCATAACCAAGAGCTACACCAGCACCAAAAAGCCCACCGATAAAGCCTAGAATAAAGAGCGTATTCAAAATTCCCTTGATAGCAGCTAAAATGCTACCTAGGATAGGCAAAATTTTCCCACTTGTCTCATTCGACTTCTTCTCTTTTGAGACTTTCTCTGATTTTCTATGATTTATTTTTGATTTTACTAGCTGGAAAAATTCCAGCATTTTTTGTTTTAATTCATTTAATTGATTTTGCATGGATTTCCTCACTCTATCTATTATACCATAAAAGGTAAACTTTCAATAAAATAGCCACTTTCTTCCCTATTCTACTAGGCTATTGTCCAAGTTTGTGATACAATAGGTAGAAACAATATTTTTAAAAAGGAGAAAAGACACATGCACATTTTTGATGAGCTAAAAGAGCGTGGTTTGATTTTTCAAACGACTGATGAAGAAGCTTTGCGTAGAGCCCTAGAAGAAGGTCAAGTTTCTTATTATACTGGCTACGATCCAACTGCTGACAGCCTTCACCTAGGCCATCTTGTCGCAATCTTGACAAGTCGTCGCTTGCAACTAGCAGGTCACAAACCTTATGCGCTCGTTGGCGGTGCTACAGGTCTCATTGGAGATCCGTCCTTCAAAGATGCTGAACGTAGTCTCCAAACAAAAGACACAGTAGATGGCTGGGTCAAGTCTATCCAAGGACAACTTTCTCGTTTTCTTGACTTTGAAAATGGCGAAAACAAGGCTGTCATGGTCAACAACTACGACTGGTTTGGCAGCATCAGCTTCATTGACTTCCTCCGTGATATCGGAAAATACTTCACTGTCAACTACATGATGAGCAAGGAGTCTGTGAAAAAACGGATTGAAACAGGGATTTCTTACACTGAGTTTGCCTACCAAATCATGCAAGGTTACGATTTCTTCGTCCTTAACCAAGACTACAACGTTACCCTTCAAATCGGTGGTTCTGACCAGTGGGGAAATATGACAGCTGGTACCGAATTGCTTCGTCGTAAGGCTGACAAGACTGGCCACGTTATCACTGTTCCATTGATCACAGATGCAACTGGTAAGAAATTTGGTAAATCAGAAGGAAACGCAGTCTGGCTCAATCCTGAAAAGACTTCCCCATACGAAATGTACCAATTCTGGATGAACGTTATGGACGCTGACGCTGTTCGCTTCTTGAAAATCTTTACTTTCTTGTCACTTGATGAGATTGAAGACATCCGCAAACAGTTCGAAGCCGCTCCACACGAACGCTTGGCTCAAAAAGTATTGGCTCGTGAAGTGGTCACACTTGTTCACGGAGAAGAAGCCTATAAAGAAGCTCTTAACATCACTGAGCAACTCTTTGCAGGAAACATCAAAAACCTTTCTGTCAAAGAACTCAAACAAGGACTTCGTGGAGTGCCAAACTACCAAGTTCAAGCAGACGAAAACCACAATATCGTGGAACTGCTCGTTTCATCTGGTGTGGTTAACTCAAAACGCCAAGCCCGTGAAGATGTCCAAAATGGAGCTATCTACGTAAATGGTGACCGTATCCAAGACCTTGACTATGTCTTGAGTGACGCAGATAAGTTAGAGAACGAACTAACTGTTATCCGTCGTGGGAAGAAAAAATACTTTGTTTTGACTTATTAAACTGTTCAACATTTACCTATAAAAAAGGAGTTAACCTCGAGAAAGGTAACTCCTTTTTGCTGTTAATAAGTATCATCTATCTATTTTTAATAGACAGACTACGCAGGACAATGCGCAAGGTTGTTAGATTATGTAAGATAGAGAGATTTGAAGGACTGAGCCAATTAAACAAGCCAAAGCCAATCAAACTACTATTTACGACAACGGTATCTTGAATATTCTTCTTGATGAGTGTTTGCAAAGATGATGATAGCGAATCCAACTCTTGGAAGAAATCCAAGCGATTATCTAACAATAAGATATCACTCATCTGCTTAGAAATATCTGCGCTCTCATTCATCACCACACCGATATCTGATAGGGTTAGAGCCGCTGAGTCATTCAATCCATCTCCAACCATCAAAATAGTGTGACCTGCTTTCTGCAGTTCCTCTACTAGCTCAAATTTCCCATCAGGTTTCAAGTCTGTATAGACCTGATCAAAGGGCAAATCTTTGACTAATTCCTCTGTTCTAACCAAGGTGTCCCCTGTTGCCAGAATCAATTTTTTCCCTTGTGCCTTAAGTTTCTCCAAGGCTGCTTTTGCTTCTTTTCTCAACGGAGTATGAATACAGAACATTCCAATCAATTCATTCTGATAAGCCAAGAATAAGAGATTATAGTGACTCTTGTACTCTTCAATTAAAGCATTTTGTTCTGAATTGATATGAATTTGCTCATCCTGCATCAAGACATAATTTCCAATAAGAACTGGTTGCCCATCTATATGAGATTTAATCCCCTTGCTTGCGATATATTGGAGTTTCCCATGCATTTCCTCATGTTCAATTCCCTCTATCTCAGCTTGCTTGACGATGGCATTAGCAATAGGATGATAAATGTGTTCCTCAAGACAGGCACTGATTCTGAGAATATCTTCCTCACTATAGTCCCCAAAAGGTAACACCTTTTCAACTATAGGATAACTAGTTGTGATTGTTCCCGTCTTATCAAACAAGAAAGTATCAACTTCCAGATATTTCTCCAGAATATCTCCATCCTTAATCACCATTTCACGATTCAACCCCTCCTTGATAGCTGTCAAATAAGCTACAGGAGTAGAGATTTTCAAAGCGCAGGAGAAATCGACCAATAGGAAAGAAATAGCCTTAGAAAAAGAACCTGTTAATAGGTAAGTCAGACCAGCCCCCAAGAAATTATATTTGACGACCTTATCCGCCATCTTGATGAAATAGCGTTGTTTCGTTTTCTTGTTTTCTTCAGATTTCTTCATCAACTCAATCAGCTGTAAAATCCGGCTGTTCATCTGATTATCGGTTACACGAATGCGTAACTCTCCAGTTTCCAATACTGTATTTGCACAAACCAAATCAGACTCTCTTTTTTCAACTGGAAAACTCTCTCCTGTCAAGGAACTTTCGTTGACCATACCTAAACCTGAAACTACTTGTCCATCAAACAGAATTTCATTTCCTTGAGATAGGACCAAGACATCTCCTATTTGAACATCGGAACTCTTGATACTAACAACCGTATCCCCCTGTACTAGAAATACATCGCTCTCTTTTGCAAGAAGGCTTTGTTCTAAATCTGTTGCAGTTTTTTTCAAGGACCACTGATCTAAATGATTCCCCAAATCAAGCATAAACATGATATTGCTAGCTGTCTTGGATTGGTTCATAAACAAGGACAATAAAATCGCCGAACAGTCCAAGACCTCCATCGTTAGTTCCTTACGCGCTAGTGTTTGATAGGCTTCTCTAATATAGCCAAAAGCCTGATAACAAGTCCATATATAGCGAATAGGGTACGGCACAAAACTACGAAAAAGTATACGCTTAATCGCTGCACCTGAAACAATAGAATAAGCACTCTCTTCTCTACGAATGGGAAGAGTCATCAACTCAGAAACTTTCCCTTTATCAATTCTTTTTAAAAAGGCTTCTGCATTATCTAATACAGAAAAGCCTTCTTTTATACGTAGAGTAAAGTGCTGTTGATCCATGTAAAACTGGATAGACTCAATCCCCTTTTCATCTCTCGCCAAGGAACGAAGATAGTCTTGAATATCCAAGGTGAGTGAAAAAGAAGATGATAGTCGGATATGTTGGTATCCTCTATGTAGCACTTTAAAAGACATATTATTCCCCTATAAGGCTATCTAATTGCTCTTCTTTTTTCTCTTGCTCGTACAAATATTTGGCATCTTGCAAGACATCGTCTCCATGTTGTTTCACAACAGAAACAGATGCATCTAGCCCGTCTTTCAACTTGTAAGCCTTAGCCAAAGCTTTAGAATAACCTTTTTTAGCTTCCTTACTTGCCAAGATTTTCAAACCAAGGGTACCAAATGCGACACCACCCAAAAAGAGTGATGATTTTTTCGCAACTTTTGCGACGGTTAATACTTCTTTTAACATACTTATTTCCTCCTTATCATTATTATATAGCAATTTAGATATAAAAGCAATTTCATTTTATAAATTGGAGAATTATACTCAATGAAAATCAAAGAGCAAACTAGGAAACTAGCCGCAGGTTGCTCAAAGCAGTGCTTTGAGGTTGTAGATAGAACTGACGAAGTCAGTAACCATACCTACGGCAAGGCGACGTTGACGTGGTTTGAATTTGATTTTCGAAGAGTATTAGTTTTATTTCTACTGAATCTCCCATCTACTTATTCCTAAAGTTGCTTTCATTTGCCTCTTTTGATACACTTAAACTATGAATACAAATCTCAAACCCAAACTTCAACGTTTTGCTTCTGCTACTGCCTTTGCCTGTCCTATCTGTCAAGACAATCTGACTCTGGTAGAGAACAGTCTCAAATGTAGCAATCGCCATTCTTTTGACTTGGCGAAATTCGGCTATGTCAATCTAGCCCCTCAAATCAAGCAATCTGCTAACTACGACAAGGAAAATTTTCAAAATCGTCAACAAATCCTAGAAGCCGGCTTTTATCAGGCTATTTTAGAGGCTGTATCTGACTTGCTAGCCAGTTCAGAAACTAGCACCACAGTCTTAGATATCGGTTGTGGCGAAGGATTCTATTCTCGCAAACTCCAAGAAAGTCATCCTGACAAAACCTTCTATGCCTTTGACATCTCCAAAGATTCCGTCCAAATCGCTGCTAAGAGCGAACCCGATTGGGCAGTCAATTGGTTTGTTGGCGACTTAGCTCGCCTCCCTATAAAAGACGCTAGCATGGATATCCTGCTTGATATCTTTTCCCCTGCCAACTATGGAGAATTTCGTCGCGTTTTATCCAAAGACGGTATCTTGATAAAGGTTATTCCAACTAAAAATCACCTCAAGGAAATCCGTCAGAAGGTACAAGACCAGTTAACAAACAAGGATTATTCCAACCAAGATATCAAGGAGCATTTTCAGGAGCACTTTACCATCCTATCTAACCAAACGGCCTCTCTGACTAAGACTATCACAGCAGATCAGCTCCAAGCCCTACTCAGTATGACGCCTCTCCTCTTTCACATCGACCAGAGCAAGATTGACTGGAGCCAACTGACAGAGATTACCATTGAGGCTGAGATTCTTGTTGGGAAAGTACTATAATTGACACAAAAAACCGCATTTCAAGAAGATCTGCGGTTTTAAATTTCAATTTTTAAACTATCGATCCCAAAAGTCTAAAACATTTAAAGCTTTTAGCTTCTCCATTTATTTTCGATTCGAAATAAAAAACTTATCAATAAATAGCAAGTGAAATAAGGCAAGTGTAATTCCCGATAAGCACCCATGATAAGAGATTTCTTGATGGGTAAGGGGGTAAAGATTACTATTACCCGCCAATAGGCATGTTAAAATAACAAATAGAATCCAAAATAAATCAGTCCATTTATATTTTGAAAAATATTTTTTCCACATAAAAACACCTTCTTTCCTACAATTATATTATAATACTTTGTGTAAGCGAATACAAGAAATATGAGGTAATTTTTAAGTAGATTTCGAAGCTGAAAGACAGTAAAACCAGCATTTCTAAACCTTCACTGTATCTAGGATTTATCTGTTTTTAGACAAGATTGACCCAAATCCACAGCATTCAAAAAAGCGAATTTCAATCGAAATTCGCTTTATAGGAAAGTGTATTAGTATAAATCTTGTATCTTATACTCAATGAAAATCAAAGAGCAAACTAGGAAG
>NZ_CAJJIE010000007.1:0-1436 GCF_905187535.1 Streptococcus mitis | reverse complement strand
TTGTACTGACCCCAAAAAGTTAGACAATTAATTTAAGCAAAGGATTTAGTTCTGTATTGTACAGGGCTAAGTCCTTTTAGTTTTACCTTAATTCGTTTATTGTTGTAGTAATCAATATAGTCTACAATAGCTTGTTCCAATTGCTTAAGCGACTGAAACGACTTCTCATAACCATAAAACATTTCCGATTTCAGAATCCCAAAGAAGGACTCCATCATACCATTGTCTGGGCTGTTACCCTTACGTGACATGGATGCTTGAATTCCCTTACTCTCTAGGAACCGATGATAAGAATCGTGTTGGTATTGCCAGCCTTGGTCACTATGGAGAATGGTATTCTCGTAATGTTCCTCACCGAAAGCCTGGTCTAACATAGCTTTTACTTGTTCTAAGTTCGGTGATGTAGAAAGATTATAAGCGATGATTTCGCTGTTAAAACCATCTAAAACTGGCGATAAGTAAAGCTTTTGAGTGCTTGCTGGAATGGCAAATTCTGTCACATCTGTGTAGCACTTTTGCATTGGTTTGGTTGCTTCAAATTGACGTTGAATAAGATTATCTGCTTTCTTGCCAACCTCTCCTTGGTATGAAGAATACTTCCGTTTACGGCGAATTCGAGCCGTTAAACCAAGTACTTTCATCAGACGCTGCACCTTCTTATGGTTCACTACGAAGCCACGATTTCGTAATTCTAGAGTCATGCGACGATAGCCGTAATTTCCTTTATGCTCAGTATAAATTGACTGAATTTCAGCTTTAATATCATAATCTTTATCGCTTTGATCCAGCTGTTTTAAGTGGTAATAATAAGTTGAACGGGCAAGTTTAATAATCTTTAGAAGGATATCTAAAGAAAACTCTGTTACCAGTCCTTGAACAATTTCCGTTTTTCTTCTTGCTCCTTTTCGTCTCTCAATCGGAGTTCTCTCAACTTTTTTAGAATGGCATTCTCCGCTCTCAAGTACTCATTTTCTGCTTGAAGACGTTCTAATTCTGTCATATCTTCAAATCTCTTCTTTGGCTTACGTCCCATTTTAGGTGGTCTCCCTCTTGTTTTCTCAACAATAGTATACCCGTTTTTCTTATATTGTGCCAGCCAATTCGAAAGTAATCCACTACTTAGAAGAGCATAATCCAGAGACGCCCTAATTTGTGAATGCCCCTCAAGAAGAACTTTATCAATGATCTCTTGTTTTAGTTCAGGAGAATAGTAACAATTCTTTCCTTTTTTGACGAACTCTATTCCGTAACGATCAATCAATTTAATCATGTACCTAAGATTAGAATTGTTTATCCCAAATTTATTTGAAAGCTTCTCTAAGCTATATCCTTGTTTTCTAAGTTCATAGATCTGAACTTTATCATCATAACTCAATTTCATAATAAAACACCCCAAAAGTTAGATTTTTTCTGTCTAACTTTTGGGGTGCAGTACA
>NZ_CAJJIE010000006.1:0-22242 GCF_905187535.1 Streptococcus mitis | reverse complement strand
ACTCTTACTATTATACCGACTTTTCAAACTTTGTCAACTACTTTTTTAAACTTTTTTTATTTTTTGCATGACTTCCTAGTGTGTACGGATATCAAACTCTTTAAACACAATACGTAAGTCATTTAGCACTCTTTGACGCCCTCGGAAGCGTTCATTTCTTAAGACGCGTTCTAGCTCTTCTTGTTGCTCTTTATTTTGTTTGTTTCTATAATCTCTTAGTGTTTCATGAAAGAGATAATAGTCATCTAGCCAGAGACCTCCCTCGCTTATACGATGACTAATCTCACCCACTTCTTCATAAAGCTCTTTATCATATCTACGCTTCTGGCTTTCTTGTTTACGGATATAGTCTAGAATTCGATTTCGAAACTTGGTTTTGAAATATTTTCGTAAGCGTGGGATATCTTCTACTAACTCTTCTTCTCTACTGATCAATTCATGTAAGCAAATCATACCCTCTTGGTCCCAATCAGATAACTCCCATAAATGGAGATGATATTCATTTCTACACTTGTACACAATTCCCTGGACTTCTTTATACAATTCTTTAAACATAACGTTCCCCTTTCTAGATACAGTCTAACAAATCAAGAAGATAATTGGGATATTTCACCTATTCTGTCCCCTACACCGTCTCAACTGCATAAAAAAGAGAGGTCTTGCCTCTCTTGGGGTTATAATTCTGCAATTTGGTTTAGGTTTACTTCTGCAACTGTGTCATTACCAAACATAGAGATAATCATCTTCACTTTATTGTTATCAATCTCTGTAATCTTACCAGTATAGTCTGCAAAAGCACCATCAATGATACGTACAGTTTGACCAACTTCAACATCAATATCAAACTCTTGTACAGTTTGTCCCATAGAAACCAAGATATCACGGATTTCTTGTTCCAATAATGGAGTTGGTTTTGATCTATTTCCGTGAGATCCGACGAATCCTGTAACGTTTGGTGTGTTTCGAACAACAAACCAAGCTTCATCTGTCATCACCATTTCCACAAGAACATAACCTGGAAAGCGATTCTCTTCTACTTCTTTTCTCTTTCCATTTTTTTCAACTTGCACTGTTTGTGTTGGAATTTCAACACGTAAAATATTATCCAACATATTGTAGGTTTGTGCACGTTGTAATAGATTTTCTTTTACCTTATTTTCATAACCAGAATAGGTTTGTAAGACAAACCATCCTTTATCAAAACTATCCATGATACTTCCTTTCATAATAGAAGATTTTTAGCGTGAATAACTCCACAGATCTTCTAAAAAATGTTAATAAATCGAATCAGACCTGAAACAATCAATTTGTCAAAAATATAAATAATCACAACAAAGAAAGCAGTGTATTCCATGATAGAACGAAAATCTCTCCAGCTTTCCTTGCGAGTTGGCCATGTTGTGTCTTTAAGAAGTCTAAAAATATCTCCAATAAAACGCATCGCTCTCTCCTATCTCGTTTCTCTGTGTGTAGTGTACTTACCACAATGTTTACAAAATTTATTTACTTCTAGTCGTGTTGGCTTGGGGTTTCCGCTGATCTTGATTGAATAGTTTCTCGAACCACAAACCGCACAAGCTAGGCTTGCTTTTTTTAGTGCCATAACGCCTCCATCTTATCTATTATAACAAGAAAGCCAGGCTTTGACAAGCATCTTAACGAAATAGATTGACTACCGAATCCCATATCGTTTGAGCCTTTTCCTTAATCTTCGCATCCGAGATAGCACGACTAGCCTCATCTACCAGATTTTGTGCACGACTTCTAATATCAGAAAGGCTATTATCCGCCTGATTTTCTTCATTACGCTGTACTTGATTTCTTGTATTGGCTGGTGCAATTCCATTTTGCTTATAAGCATTTTCAACCGTAAAGGTACTTCCTGGCGTATAAGGTAAAATGGTATTAGCAATGTTTCTAAAGACATGAGCTGCACCGTTTGAAGTAGATCCTGCTAGATAGTGATTTTCATCAGTGGTAGGGAAACCAAGCCAGTGACTAATCACTACATCCGGAGTATAACCAATTACCCACTGGTCACTTGTGTATTCCGGATTGAAAACAGCTTCAGTTGTTCCAGTTTTTCCTGCCATGACATAGTCTGCAGGTGATGAACTAATACCTGTTCCGTTTGTAAATGTTCCCAACATCATACTGGTCATCTTGTCAGCTACAGACTTATCAATCACCCGTTTTTGTGAATTTTTATGGCTCGCAATGACCTGACCACTAGCATTTTCAATTCTACTAATAAAATGAGCTTCCGGCATTAATCCTTCATTTGCAAAGGCAGCATATGCTTGAGCCATTTGAAGAGGGTTGGTTTCAACACCGCTTCCCAAGGCGACACCAAGAACACGATCGACTTTTTCCATGTTGAGTCCGAATTTCTCGCCCGCCTCAAAAGCCTTATCAACGCCCAAATCATTAACAGTGGCAACAGCAGGTAGATTAAGCGATTCTGCCAGGGCTTGATACATAGGAACTTCTGGACTCGTTTTGATCCCTGCATAGTTATCAACCTTATAGCTGTCATACTGCATGGTATGGTTATCCAACTGCTTATTCAAAGCCCAGCCAGCTTCAACTGCAGGCGTATAAACAACTAAAGGCTTAATTGTAGAACCAGGGCTACGTTTTGATTGAGTTGCATAGTTGAAATTCCGGAATCCAGTTTTATCATTGCCAGCAACCTGACCGACAACTCCACGAACTCCACCTGTTTTCGGTTCGAGAGCTACACTTCCTGATTGAGCAAATGTTCCATCCTCTGCCCTCGGAAATAGCGATGTATTTTCATAGACAACCTGCATATTTGCTTGATAGTTTTGGTCCAGCTCTGTATAAATACGGTAGCCATTATTGACAATTTCTTCCTCTGTTAGATTATACTTGGAAACGGCTTCGTTAACCACCGCATCAAAGTAAGAAGGATAGCGGTAATCTGAGATTTTTCCTTCATATTTATCGTGCAATTGCGAAGTCATATCAACTTCTGCAGCTTCGGTTTCTTGATTTTTATCAATATAACCCGCTGCCAGCATATTTTGCAAGACAGTATCACGACGATTAGTAGAATCTTCTACAGATTTCAAGGGGTTATACAGCTCTGGACCCTTTAGCATCCCTGCCAGAGTCGCAGCTTGATCCAGACTCACTTCTGATGCAGAAACTCCAAAGTATTTCTTACTCGCATCTTCTACACCCCACACACCATTTCCAAAATATGCGTTATTAAGGTACATGGTTAAGATCTGATCCTTACTATATTTTTTTGTTAATTCTAAGGCAAGGAAAAATTCTTTTGCTTTTCTCTCGACAGTTTGATCCTGTGACAAATAGGCATTCTTAGCCAGCTGTTGAGTAATAGTAGAACCACCACCTGAACGACCAGCAGTGACAATAGCCAAGAAGAAACGGCCATAGTTAATTCCGTCATTTTTATAGAAAGAACGGTCTTCTGTCGCAATAACGGCATTCTGCAAATTTTTACTGATATCAGTCAGTTCAACATAGGTTCCTTTTTGACCAGATAAGGCACCAGCCTCCTTTTCTTCACGGTCAAAAATAAGAGTTCGAGTTTTCAAGGCATTTTGCAAATCATTGACATTGGTTGACTTGGCTACAGCAAACAAATAGGTTCCAACTAGCAAGCTTGCACTCAGACCTAGTATAAGGACAATCTTTGTTAGATGATAGCGACGCCAGAATTTTCGAATTGGACCCACTTGGGCTAATTTTTTTCTATCACTGCGAGAACGACGCAAGCTAGTAGAATCAGAATCCTCTGATTCACTTGTTTCTTTTTTAAAAAGAGAAAGAAATTTCTCGAATAATTTATCTAATTTCATGCGTTTATTTTATCATCTTCATCATAGGAAGACAAGAATTTAGCTATTTCCTATCCAAATAGGGCTTTTTTTGTTACAATATCTGTATGAAATTCACATTTACATTACCAGACTCTAGACCTCAAATGACGGTAAAGCAATTACTTGAGGAACAACTCCTCATCCCTAGAAAAATCCGGCATTTTTTGAGAATCAAAAAACATATTTTAATTAATCAGCGAGAAGTTCGCTGGAACGAGGGGGTGAAGCCTGGAGATATTTGCCAGTTAACTTTTGACAAGGAAGATTATCCCGAAAAAGAAATCCCTTGGGGCAATCCTAACCTCGTTCAAGAGGTTTATCAAGATCAACACTTGATTATTGTCAACAAACCAGAGGGGATGAAAACGCATGGTAATCAGCCAAACGAAATCGCCCTTCTTAACCATGTCAGTGCCTATGTTGGCCAAACCTGCTATGTCGTTCATCGTCTAGACATGGAAACCAGTGGCTTGGTTCTCTTTGCCAAAAATCCTTTTATCCTGCCTATTCTCAATCGCTTACTGGAGAAAAAAGAGATTTCTAGGGAGTACTGGGCACTAGTTGATGGAAATATCAGTAGCAAAGAGCTTGTTTTCAGGGACAAAATCGGACGTAATCGCCATGACCGCAGAAAACGAATAGTTGATACAAAAAATGGGCAATATGCTGAAACACATGTAAGCAGATTAAAGCAATTACCAAACAAAACTTCCTTGGTTCGTTGCAAACTAAAGACAGGGCGAACACATCAAATTCGTGTGCACCTTTCGCATCATAACTTCCCGATCCTGGGTGACCCTCTCTATAATAGCAAATCAAAGACGAGTCGGCTTATGCTCCACGCCTTTCGTCTGTCCTTTACCCATCCACTTACTTTAGAAAAGTTAAGTTTCACTACCCTTTCCGATACATTTGAAAAAGAATTAAAAAAGAATGGATGATTGTGTCATCCATTTTTTAATATTTAAAAAGCAAGACCAGCGGCCTTGCTTTTTTATCTACTCATGAATTATTTAGCGATTTTTGCGAAGTATTCAAGAGTACGAACAAGTTGTGCAGTGTATGACATTTCGTTGTCGTACCATGATACAACTTTAACCAATTGTTTACCGTCAACGTCAAGAACTTTAGTTTGAGTTGCGTCAAACAATGAACCGTAAGACATACCTACGATATCTGAAGATACGATTGGATCTTCTGTGTAACCGTATGATTCGTTTGAAGCTGCTTTCATAGCTGCGTTCACTTCATCAACAGTAACGTTCTTTTCAAGAACTGCTACCAATTCAGTAACTGATCCAGTTGGAGTTGGAACACGTTGTGCAGATCCGTCAAGTTTACCGTTCAATTCTGGGATTACAAGACCGATAGCTTTTGCAGCACCAGTTGAGTTAGGAACGATGTTTGCAGCACCAGCGCGAGCACGGCGAAGGTCACCACCACGGTGTGGTCCGTCAAGGATCATTTGGTCACCAGTGTAAGCGTGGATAGTAGTCATCAATCCTTCAACAACACCAAAGTTGTCTTGAAGAGCTTTAGCCATTGGAGCCAAGCAGTTTGTAGTACATGAAGCACCTGAGATAACTGTTTCAGTACCGTCAAGAACGTCGTGGTTAGTGTTGAATACAACTGTTTTAACGTCGTTTCCACCAGGAGCAGTGATAACAACTTTTTTAGCTCCACCAGCGTGCAAGTGTTTTTCAGCAGCTGCTTTCTTAGCAAAGAAACCAGTAGCTTCAAGAACGATTTCTACACCGTCGTTAGCCCAGTCGATTTGTTCTGGATCACGTTCAGCAGAAACTTTGATGAATTTACCGTTAACTTCAAATCCACCTTCTTTAACTTCAACAGTACCGTCGAAACGACCTTGAGTTGTGTCGTATTTCAACAAGTGTGCAAGCATAACTGGATCTGTAAGGTCGTTGATACGAGTAACTTCAACACCTTCTACGTTTTGGATACGACGGAAAGCAAGACGACCGATACGTCCGAAACCGTTAATACCAACTTTAACTACCATTAGTGATTTCCTCCTTATGAAAATCATGAAATTTTTATTGTGAAAAGAGTAACTTGAATCACTACAAATCACCTTTCAACAAACCTATTATATAACTATTTAAGTTTAATTGCAAGTACGGGCGTTGTTTTTTATCTATACCCCACTTATTTTTCTTTCTCCTTTGTAAGCCTATACTGCTGTCTTTCTTTGTCTACCTAGTCATTTCCCACTTTCCTTTTCAGATGAAAAGTGAAAATTGAAAAGATAAAAATTATTTTCAATCTTCCAATTTTACAAAAAAGAGACAGGAAATTCCTGCCTCTAGGCTGATAACAATTATTTACGGCGTCCTGGTCTTTCTTTGTAGCCATAGTAAGAATCTTCGATGATTTCTTGCATATGGTCAACCATTGGAAGACGTGGGTTAGCTGGTGAACATTGGTCTTCGTAAGCAAGGAAGGCCAATTCACGAGAATGTTCTTTCCATTCTTTTTCATCAATTCCTTGTGCTTTGAAGTTCATTTGGATACCTACGCGCTCACCAAGTTCGTAGACAGCTTTTGCGTAAGATTCCACACCTTCTTCTGGAGTAGAAGCTGGAAGTCCAAGCATGCGTGCGATATCTTGGTATTTTTCATCTGCACGGTAGTAGTTGTACTTAGGCCATGTTGCTGTCTTAGCTGGACGTGTACCGTTGTAGCGGATGACATATGGAAGCAAGATTGCATTTGTACGACCGTGGATTGTGTGGAATTGCGCACCAATCTTATGAGCCATTGAGTGAGAAATACCTAGGAAGGCATTGGCAAAGGCCATACCAGCGATTGTTGAAGCGTTATGCATTTTCTCACGTGAGTGGAAGTCTGCATTCTTAACTGAACTTTCAAGGTTTTCAAATACAAGCTTGATGGCTTGAAGTGCAAGACCGTCAGTGTAGTCGCTAGCCATTTGTGATACGTAAGCTTCAGTCGCGTGGGTCAATACGTCCATACCAGTGTCCGCAGCAACAAATCCAGGAACTGTTAATACCAAAGCAGGGTCTACGATTGCCACAGTTGGTGTCAATGAGTAGTCAGCGATTGGGTATTTACGGTTGTTTGCTTTATCAGAGATAACGGCAAATGGTGTTACTTCAGATCCTGTACCAGATGTTGTTGGAATCGCGATGAATTTAGTCTTCTTACCAAGCAATGGGAACTTGAAGGCACGTTTACGGATATCCATGAATTTTTGAACAAGGTCACGGAAGTCCACTTCTGGTTGTTCGTAGAAGAGCCACATTACTTTAGCAGCATCCATTGGAGATCCACCACCGAGAGCGATGATTGTATCCGGTTTGAAGGCACGCATAATCTCAGTACCACGTTCAACAGTAGTGATATCTGGATCTGGTTCTACATCAGCAAAGATTTGGTAAACAACCTTATTGCGACGAAGGTCAAGTTGTTCGATGATACGATCAAGGAAACCAAGCTCTACCATGGCATGGTCAGTAACGATCATGACACGTTCAACGTCACGACATTTTTGAAGGTATTGAATTGAATCACGTTCAAAGTATGTTTTTGAAGGAAGTTTCATCCATTGCATGTTATTTCTCCGTCTTCCGACTTTTTTGATATTCAAGAGGTTAATGGCACTAACGTTATCCCCAACTGAGTTACGTCCGTAAGAACCACATCCGAGTGTCAATGATGGCAAGAAGGCATTGTAAACGTCCCCGATACCACCGAAAGTAGAAGGTGAGTTACAGATAACACGAATAGCTTTAACAGCTTTACCAAATTCTTTAGTCAATTCTTCATCAGCTGTGTGGATGGCTGCTGAGTGCCCAAGACCGTTAAATTCAACCATTTGACGAGCTTTGGCAATACCATCTTCACGGCTTTCAGATTTCAAAACTGCGATAACTGGTGACAATTTTTCACGAGTCAATGGCTCATTTTCACCAACTTCTTTACATTCTGCAGCAAGAATGTTTGTTCCTTCTGGAACTGTAAATCCAGCTTGTTCAGCAATCCAAGTTGCTGGCTTACCAACGATGTCAGCGTTCAATTTCGCACCAGCACAGTTTTTGCTGTTTGCTTTCACGCCGAAGCAGAATTCTTCAAGAAGAGCTTTTTCTTTTTTGTTTACAAAGTAAGTGTGGTAAGATTTGAACTCTGCTACAAATTCATCGTAAATTTCTTTATCAATGATAACCGCTTGTTCAGATGCACAGACCATACCATTATCAAATGATTTAGACATAACGATATCGTGTGCTGCTTGACGGATGTTTGCTGATTTTTCAACATAAGCTGGAACGTTTCCGGCACCTACCCCAAGAGCTGGTTTACCACATGAGTATGCGGCTTTAACCATGGCATTACCACCTGTTGCAAGGATTGTCGCAACACCTTCGTGGTTCATAAGGGCACTAGTTGCTTCCATAGATGGTTCAGTGATCCACTGTACGCAGTTTTCAGGAGCTCCTGCTTTAATCGCAGCATCACGAACGATTTGAGCTGCGTGAGCTGATGATTCTTGAGCTGATGGGTGGAAGGCAAAAACGATTGGATTACGTGTCTTCAATGAAATCAATGATTTGAAGATTGCTGTTGATGTTGGGTTTGTTGTTGGAGTGATACCACAGACAACACCAACTGGTTCAGCAATAAGAGTCAAACCTGTTACATCGTCTTCTTCGATAACGCCAACTGTCTTAGTGTGGCGCATGTTGTTTACTACGTGTTCACAAGCAAACAAGTTCTTAGTTGCTTTATCTTCAAATACACCACGTCCTGTTTCTTCAAAGGCATGTAAAGCCAATTCTCCGTGGGCATCCAAAGCTGCCACTGACGCTTTAGCTACGATGTAGTCGACCTGTTCTTGGTCGAGTTTACGCATTTCCTCAAGAGCAACTAAAGCTTTTTGCACCAAGCCATCGACATGCTTTTCAGCAGCGAGTTTCTTTTCTTCTGGTGTCACAGTTTTTTTATCAGCCATATTTTCCTCCATAGCTTTCAAGGATCGATATCCTTTGTTAATTTTTTCACAAGTTTATTATAACGCATTATTTCAACTTTGTAAACAGTTTCATAAACATTTCACAAAGAATTTTTTATTGTTTGTGAAATTTTTCTCATTTTCTTTACTTATCAAGTTTTTTCTTTAGAGTTTGTGAAATTTATTTCAAATATTTTTTTATTTCACAAACTTGCTTGGAAGAGGGACTTGGAAAGAAAAGGATTTGCAAGTAAGCGCTTACTTAAAGATTCTAACAATACCTCCTTTGATAAGGAGGCTTTATTTTTGTTGAAAAACACCTTGTTTAAAAGTTCCTTCATAAACGACTTCTTGTTCTGTTGTTAGTTTCCCTTTTCCTTCAGCCTGACCATTTACAAAATCACCTTCGTAGGTCCAGCCTTCTTTGGATTGAAAGGTACCTTGTCCGTTGAAGGCTCCATTACTGAAACCACCTGTATATTGGTCTCCATTTTGGAAGGTAATGGTACCTTGTCCATTCATTTTACCGCGGACAAGACTGCCGTCATAAACAATCGTTCCATTATCGAGTTTTAGAACACCTTTTCCAGGAATATTTAGAAAAAAGACGAGTACAGCACAAAAAACAATGGCAACTACTGCTAAAAGCTCTAAACGTGGACGAGTCAGATAGACACGATACTTTTCGTAAAAATTCTTAAGATTTTCCATCTTCACTCTCCTTTTCTAAACGTTCTAACCAAGCTTGACAGCCCTCTTGAACACGTCGATAGGTTTCCTCAAAATCTCCTGTATACCAAGGATCTGGAACACTTTCAGATGCAAATGAGTAAATCTTATCTTGACAGTCTACTGGACACATCTGACGTAGGTCAGAAACATTTGAAGCATCCATTCCGATAATATAATCAAAGGCTTCAAAATCTTCCTTACTAATCTGAAGCGATGTCTTGCCTTTTTCATAAGGAATCTCATACTGTTGAAAAATCCCTTGAGTTCCCTTGTGAATCGGATTGCCATGTTCCCAAGAAGAAGTCGCTCGACTTTGGATTTCATAATTATCTGTCATTGATTTCATAACAAACTCAGCCATAGGACTACGGCAAATATTCCCCAGACAGACAAAGACTAGTTTTTTCATCCCATTTCCTTTCTATTATAGAAAAACGGGAGTTAGTAATCCCGTCTTATTTTTCAATTGCACCTTCGAGTGAAGCTGTTTCTTTCAGCGGTAATACTGTCTTGATAGCAGCTAGTTCAAAAGTCAAGTAAACTCCATCTACATCAAGAACAATCGTTCTCTTCTCAGTATCTACTTCATCGACTGTTCCGTAAAGTCCACCGATTGTAATCACTTCATAGCCTTTTTGTAGTTTATTTAAGCTTTCCATACGTTTTTGTGCTTGTTTCTTTTGAGAGCGTTGCATAAAGAACATCAAGCCCAACATCGCTACAAGCATAATTAAAAATGTATAATTTGGATTCATTTTCTTCTCCTTTGTCTTTTACATAGGACTACTATATCAAATTTCAGCTACTTTTACAAGATTGTACCTTGCTTTTCTAACAAGAAAAACCAGAGCTTGCGCCCTGATTTTTAGGATTATTTCAAATTTTGAACGACTTTTACAAGATTTTCGACAGTAAAGCCATATTCTGCCAATACTTTTGGTGCTGGGGCAGAGGCTCCGAAGGTATCAATACCGAGAACGGCACCATCAAGACCAACGTATTTGTACCAGTTTTGAGTTGCACCCATTTCGACTGCAACACGACGGCGAACTGCATTTGGAAGAATTTCTTCCTTGTATGCTGCATCTTGTGCGTCAAAGACATCTGTGGATGGCATGCTGACTACGCGGACTTTTGCGCCTTGACTAGCCAATTCTTTGGCAGCTGAGACAGCAAGATTAACCTCTGAACCTGTTGCAATCAAGATGGTATCAAAGTCAGCTGCATTTTCATAGACAACATAAGCACCTTTTGCAACCTTGTCGAAGTCTGTTCCTTCTTCAACAGTCAAGTTTTGACGTGTCAAGACAAGGGCAGTTGGTGTTTTTTCGCTTGTCACTGCAAGGTACCAAGCTGCTTGCGTTTCACGCGCATCTGCTGGACGGAAAACATTCAGATTTGGCATGGCACGAAGACCTGCTAAATGCTCAACTGGTTCGTGAGTCGGACCGTCTTCCCCAACCGCAATAGAATCGTGGGTAAAGACATAAGTCACAGGAAGTCCTTGTAAGGCTGACAAGCGAACAGCTGCCTTCACATAGTCAGAGAAGACGAAGAAAGTTCCACCGTATACACGAAGTCCACCGTGAAGGGCCATCCCGTTCAAGATAGTTCCCATGGCAAATTCACGAACACCAAACTGAATGTTACGGTTCAAGCGATTGGTATCATCTTGAAGTCCATCAGTCTTGATATAAGTCATGTTTGAGTGAGCTAGGTCAGCTGATCCACCTAAGAAGGTTGGCAATTTAGCAGCTACAACATTCAAGGCATCTTGGCTCGAGTTACGAGTTGCTTGAGAGAAGCCATTTTCTAAGACTGGGAAGTCTGCTGGAGTCACTTCAACTGGATCACGTCCATCGATGATGGCTTCTACTTCTGCTGCTAGTTCTGGATGAGCTTCTTTATAATCTGCAACTAATTTTGTCCAAGCTTGATAAGCTGATACACCACGGTCTGCAACATGTTCTTTGAAATCAGCATATACTTGTTCTGGGATTTCAAATGGTTCGTAGTCCCAACCAAGCGCTTGACGAGTTGCTGCAGTTTCATCTGCTCCAAGAGGAGCACCGTGTACGGCATTAGTTCCTTGTTTGTTTGGAGAACCGTATCCAATAACCGTCTTCACTTCAATCAAAGATGGTTTGCCTGAAGCTTTAGCTGTTTCGATAGCAGCTTGGATTGCTGCCAAGTCTGTTCCATCTTCTACCAAGGCAGTATACCAACCGTAGGCATTGTAACGGTCACGAACACTTTCTGTAAAGGAATCCTTTGTCTCACCATCCAAGTTGATGTCATTTGAATCATAAAGAACAACCAACTTATCTAGTTTTTGCAAACCTGCGTATGAAGCCGCCTCACTTGAGACACCTTCCATCAAGTCTCCGTCTCCACAGATAACGTAAGTATAGTGGTCAAAGATATTGTAGCCTTCGCGGTTATATTTGGCTGCCAAGAAACGTTCTGCTTGCGCAAAACCAGTAGCAGTTGAAATCCCTTGACCTAAAGGACCTGTTGTAGCATCAATTCCTGCTGTATGGCCAAATTCTGGGTGACCTGGTGTTTTTGAACCCCATTGGCGGAAGCTCTTGATCTCATCCATACTAACATCTTCAAAACCAGAAAGGTGAAGAAGGGCATAAAGAAGCATTGAACCATGGCCTGCTGAAAGAATAAAGCGGTCACGGTTAATCCAGTTTGGTTGAGCCGGATTGATACGAAGTTGTTTTGTAAAGAGGCTGTAAGCCATCGGAGCTGCTCCCATAACCACACCTGGGTGACCTGAGTTGGCTTTATTAATGGCGTCAATACCTAGGAAACGAATTGCATTAACAGATAGATTTGACATAGAATTTCCTTTCTATTTGAGGTGATTATTGAATCACACATTCTATTTTACTATTATATGAAAAAATACATAGAATAGCAATTAAACAATTCGACGTAAATAAGTATTCTATTTGCTATCCTCTAGTCGCCTGATAGTAGGGAAGTAAGCGTTCATAAGCATCTTCTAATTTTTCTAAAATCACTTCTAATGATTGAGTTTCTACAAAAGAAACATCTGCTTTAACTAACACTTTTCGGATTTCTTGACCGCCTACCTTCTCGACTAAGACCTGACGATTTTCTTCGCTCGCCTCCCACCGTTGACTTTGACCATCAGAGTAGACTAGATAATAAATCCCTTCAACGGTTGGAATTTCTAAAACTTTGGCTTGCTTGCCTAGAGTTTGGTCATCTTTCTTGCGCTCGATGAAACTGACTTCTAAAGAAATTCCAAAATCAGTAGATGTCCCGTACAAACGTAAGGCCAGCATTGGCTCTGTCATTTGTCCGTCTCTCTGTATATAAACCCAAAAATGTGGTCGTAAACGTTGCGCCTGATTCATCCACTGGCTAGTCTGTTGAAGTTGCCATTCTGGATGACTTATCTGAAATGCTTTAGCCAGTTCTGTAAAGGCTTTTCGAGCCTCTTGACCTTTATGGCGGAATTCCAGCATTTTCTCTCGTTCTTCCCCAGCTTTATCTGGATTACGGTACTGCAAACCTGCAAAGTCTAAATAGTCTCTTATCTTATTCAACATTAATTTAATCTCCTCCAGCTAGCAAAAAATCAGGATAACCCTGATTTTACTTATTCTGTATCTACGACAACATAACGATTTGGCTCATCACCTTCAGAGTAACTGGTCACGCCATCCATACGTGAAATAATACGATGAATAATCTTGCGTTCGCTATTTGACATTGGATCTGTCTGATGACTGCGTCCTTCTTCTAAAACACGAGTCGCCAATTTTTGCGCATAGGTCTGCAAGACTTCTGCACGGTGTTCAACATAATCATTGACATTAATAGTAATGTAGAAGGTTCTTGAATAGCGGTTGTAAAGATAATTTTGAGCCAATAGTTGCAAGGCCTTCAAGACTTTACCATGGTAGCCGATAATACGACCTGGTTCGTTAGTATCAATTTGCAAATTGATGCTACGACGGTTATAGTCATTTGAAAGTGTAGCTTCAACATCCATGTCATCAATAATTGTTTGAACATAAGTCGTTACTTCCGTAGCTACTTGTTCAATATCAAAGCTCGGTTCAACTTTTAAGCCCAAGTCTTCTAGTTCTTGACTTTCAGTTTGCTCAGCTTGGTTTTCAATAATAGGAGTTTCTACTTCTTCTTCGAGAGCAGTTTCTTCAAGTTGTAATTCATTTAAAATCTCAATGTGACCAGTTTCTTCTAAGATAGTGCTGGCATGTCTTTCATGTTTTAAGATTTCAGCCTTGACTTCATCAGAAATACCTTGGCCTTCTTCCTCAATCTTTTTAATTGCCTCTACAACATGACCCAAATCAACAGTTGCTTCACTGACTGTTTTGACCGGTTCATTTTGTTCATTAATTTCTTTGGGAACACCCTTGACAGCCTGCTGATTAGCTTTAATGACCGTTGTTTCACTAATAGCTTCAATATCAACTTGAGCTGGTTTTTTACCAAACAAACCAAGAAATCCATTTTTTTCACGAGAAATGACTTTGATATGAGCCTTCAGTCTTGGGATATCTAATTCTTTCAATCCTTTCTGGATTGCTTCTTCAACAGTTGAACCTGTAAATACTACCATTACCAGATTCCTCCTTATTATTTCGTTTTCTGAGCCTTTTTCTTGGCTTTTCTTTTTCTATTTTCCAAATCTTTTTGTGCCTGTACTACGGCCTCGCGCTCTGCAATAATCTTGAATGGATTGTTCAAGAAATAGGTTTGCAAGACTTGATAGGCATTGGACACTGCCCAGTAGAGAGCGACTCCGCTCGGAGCATAAACCCCAAAGATAAAGATTAAGACTGGAATCCCATACATCATCGCAGTCGTAGCTCCATTTCGCTCAGACAAGGCTTTATTAGACAGCCAAGTACTTAAAAAGGTAAATACTGCTGCTAAAATCGGAAGAACAAGTGTTGTATCCACACCACCAAGGTTAATCCATAAGAAATGACCTGTCTTCAAAAAGTCAACTCTTGATAGAGCTTGGAACAAGGCCAAGATAAGTGGCATCTGAATCAAAATCGGCCAAAGAGAATCCGACTGTCTGACACCCATTTCTTTAAAGACTTTACGCATTTCCTGCTCTAATTTGGTTCTGCTTTCCATATCGCGACCTGGATATTGTTCTCGAAGCGCCTTAATGCGTGGTTGAGCTTCCTGCATTTTTCTAGACGCTACCATTTGCACTTGAAAGACTGGCAAGAGCACTGTACGAATCAAGATTGTAAAGAGAATAATCCCCACTCCGATACTGATATCAAAAGATAAAAAGCGAATGACTTCTGCAAAGAAGTAAACCAATTTACTCCAAAAATCAGCCGAATCGGCTGTGATATCGCTAGTTGTCCCATTTGTTGCACAGGCTGTCATGATAAATAGAGACAGTCCTAGCAAACTAGTCAACTGTAGTTTCTTTTTCACTCCCATTTCCTTCCTGGTAAATCTTTGATAATTTTAATACGTGGAGTAGATTTTTCTCCATCTCTGCGTATCCCAAGGTTTCAACCCCTTTTCGAGCAATGACAACAAAATCAACATTTTCTTCCAGACTCCCTTTTATATTCTGGATAATATGTCGGATTCGTCGCTTGATTTGATTTCTAGTAACCGCATTCCCCAGCTTTTTGCTAACTGATAGGCCTACTCGAAAATGGTTTTTCTGGTTTTCTAACTGGTAGACAACAAATTTGCGATTGGCAAAACTTGTTCCCTCCTTGAAAATCGCCTTAAAATCTTTCTCTCTTTTTACACGAAAGTTTTTCTTCAAAACTCAACTCCATCTATTAAATTACTACTATTATACCATATTTTTCAAAAAAGCCAATCATAGCAAGGTTTTGGACAATTTCATCAGAAAAAGAAGCTGGAAAAATCACTTTTCCAACTCCTTGTACGGAATATTTTTTCTGATTTTTGTTATTTTTTCAAGCGTTCAACGTCACGGGCAATGACTAATTCTTCATCTGTTGGAATAACCAAGACACGGATTTTAGCTGCCTCTGTTGAAATGTCTCCTGTCACACCAAAGACGTTCTTTTCATCATCAACATCACAACCAAACCAAGAAATTCCTGAGATAACATCCTTACGTACAGCAGCTGCATTTTCTCCGATACCTGCTGTGAAGATAATGGCATCTGCTCCATTTAGGACTGCAAGATATTGACCGATATGTTTTTGGATACGATCAACATACATTTCATAGGCCAAAGTGGCATCGTGGTCCCCTTCTTCCATAGCAGCAATTACATCACGCATATCACTAGATTTACCTGAAACACCCATAAGCCCTGATTCACGGTTAAGGACGCGACTAATGTCTTCAGGCGTGTTAAAGTCCTCTGTATATTGCATTAGGTAAGGAATGATAGCTGGGTCAATATCCCCTGTACGAGTTCCCATCATCACACCACCAAGTGGAGTGAAGCCCATTGAAGTATCGACAGATTGACCACCCTTAACAGCTGTAATAGATGCACCATTACCAATGTGGCAAGTAATCAATTTCAAGTCTTCTAATGGACGTCCCAAGAGTTTTGCAGCTTCTCCTGCTACAAACTGGTGACTTGTACCGTGGGCACCATATTTACGAACCTTGTTTTCTGTGTAATATTTTGTTGGTAGAGGGTAGCGATAAGCTTTCTCTGGCATAGTTGTGTGGAATGAAGTATCAAAAACAACTACACTGGTAATGTCTGGCAACAATTCCTTGAAGGCACGAACACCTGCTGCATTGGCTGGATTATGGAGAGGAGCCAACAAGCTCAACTCTTCAACTTTTTCTAAAACATCTCCCTCAACGACTGTTGATTCTTTGAAATATTCTCCACCGGCAACAACACGGTGTCCAACACCTGTAATCTCATCATAAGCCTTGATAATATCGAAACGAATCAAGTCATCCAATAAGATTTTAACAGCTTGTGTGTGATTTTCGATATCCAAAATTTGTTGTTCAGAACGGCCATCAAATTTTACAGTTGAAATCGAATCTTTCAAACCGATACGTTCAATCAAGCCTTTCGCCAATACTTTTTCTTCTGGCATTAAGTATAATTGCCATTTTAAACTTGAACTTCCTGCATTGATTGCAATTGTTTTTGTCATAACATGATACCCCTTTTTAAGCGTTTTCATCTATTATAACAAAATCTATTTTATATTTCAGTACCTTGAGTCCATTTTTGAAAATTTTCTTTAAATTTCATTAAAACACTTGCATCTTGCAAGCTAGCAAGCGGATAAACAAAAGGCTCTACTGCTGTTTCACTTTTCTTCTGTAAGATAAAAATCGTCTTGGATTGTTTAGCACTGGCAAAAAGATTTTCAGGCAGACTGATCATGGCAACCAGACTCGCTTCCTCTTTCAACCACCCTTTCAACAAATCACTCTGAGGACTGGTCAACAAATCACTCGGAGAGAGAAAAATAGCGTATCCATCTGACTTGAGATACTTAAGGCCTTGTTCCATGAGCAAGTGATGGGCGTAAGTATGTTCTTGGCTAGAAGCAACTTGATGACGCGACGCAACAGCGTCATCAGGATAATAGCCGACAGGCAAGTCGCTGATGACCACATCGCTTTCTTTGAGCATTTGTGGACGAACGGCATCTCCTTGGACAAAGCCAGCCTGCAAACCAATCACATCTGCCATGCTTGCTGCCAAATCAATCAGCAAATCATCCACTTCCATTCCCAAATAATCCACCTTTTTATCAAGCGAGGTCAAGAAAGTAGCACCCAGAATTCCCATCCCAGAACCCATTTCGAGGATCGTAATCTCCTCCTCTTTAAACAACTCTTCCACAATAAACACCAAAAGTAAAGCAATGGCATCTGGTGTAAACTGGTGATTGGCCTGTAGGGGCTCTGTCTGCCCAGCCTTCATCAAGAGAAACTGGTAGGTCTTGAGCCATTCTTCTTTGCGAAGCGCTAAGCGTTTAAGGGCTTGATTGTTCTCGTTGACCTGTTTTAGCTCCGTCTCACCATCCAGATAGATGCTGTTTTGCTCCACCAAGGCGTCATAAAAGTTGGTCGCCAAATCACTTTGAATGACTTGGACATTCTCTAGTAAATACGTATAAGCTTGTTCAATTTTTTCAAAATCCATATTCCTATCTTATCAAATTTCCCTTCTTTTTTCCATCCTTATAGAAAAATCACTCCCTGACTAGGCGAGTGATTTTTGGGCTACTGTTAAAAAGAGTTCTGAGTAATTTCCTTGAAACAGGTCTTCAGCGCTATAGAGGATCTGACTATGTACAGATGAAAAACCAAACTGGGCTAGCCTGTTTTCCAGTTCAACCAATTCAAATCCATGATGGTTAGCCTCTGTCTTGGTAAAATCAGCAAGTAGGAGTTGTCCATCTTCCTTCAAATGTTGATGAAACAGTGAGAGAGCCGCATCCAAATCAGGCATATGATGAAGAACACGACAAACAACAATGAGATCAAACTCTTGCTCTAAGGGATTTTTCAGTAAATCTTGTTCCAAAAACTGGATATTCTTGATGTCTTGCTGCTCCGCTTTCAAACGAGCTTGTTCCAGCATTTTCTCCGAAATATCCACCAATGTTACAGACTTAGCTTGCTTGGCTAGGGGCAAGGTTAACAGACCCGTCCCTCCACCGAAATCCAAAATTTCTTTGTCTAATAGAAGATCAATCTGTTTCTCGACTGCTTGACAAACCAAGTTTGCAAGGAAGATATTTTTAGGGGAATCAAAAGTTTCTGCTTTGTGGTTAAAATCATGTTTCATATTTTTAGTTTAGCACAAAGTAGCTTGATTGGCTAGGAATTCTCTTTCTTTTCAGCCTTCTCTTCTGATTTTTTCTTCTCTGCTTGATTACTTGAATCAGTCACTACCTTTTCCTTTTTATCTATTTTCTCTTCTTTGATTTTGACTGAAGGAAAGATGAACTCATATTGACTCTTAGGCGTACGAACCGTCGTCACCAAGCTTGTTTTCTTGTTTTGATAGCTTACCTGACCTAGATTAAAGACCTGTTCCCCACTTTCTTGCTCAACCTTATCTTTGGTTCGCTTAGCCATGGCAAAAGCAATCAGCTTTTCTTTATTCAAAGCATAGTCTTGATAGTGGGCGACTTGTCTGTTCAAGTAAAATTGTAACAAAAGACTAAAGATGGCTGCCATAGTGACTGCATAGAGGAGAACACCTGCCTTAACTTTTTTCTTTTTCCACACGATAGATGAACTCCCTTTCTAAGCCTTTTTGGAACTGGAAATGAAAGCGCACCAGTTGGTTGTCCTCTGTAATCTGAGCTGATTTGAGTCCATAAATCATAGGCTGATATCCTCGTCCACTGGCATCAGTTTTTCGAAAATCATCCGATTTTGACTTACCTATCGCAATTTCCTTGCCATCCTGCTTCATATAGAGGCGATTGCCCTCCACTTTTTCGAATTGCGAACGGTCTAATTCTGCCTCCAGCTGGTCCACAAACAAGAGCCACTCCTTTTGCTCGCTTTGTTGCTGGTAGCGAACTTCTGAAATGAGGAGCTGACTCATGGCTTGAAAGAGGAGTAAACTTCCACTGATGACAATGAGAGCAATCAGTGATTCCAACAAGGTGAAAGCATTGACCTTATGGCTCTTTGATAGCCAACAACTGTTCTGAACCATGATAAACCTCCAATCCCTTTTCACTAGAAAACACCTGAATCTCCACTCCGTTTATGTTTACCTGATTTTGACCTGTCTGCAAGGCCATCTTAGCTACCCTCAAAACTTCTTCCTTTTGCAAGATTCTTGCTTCTTCCTGCCTATTTTTCTGAATTTGTCCCAAAAGGAGGGTTGCAATGCTAGCAAAGATAGCTAAAGCAACTACTGCTTCCAGTAAAATCACTGCCCTAATTTTTTGTTTCCTTAATGCGTTTAATTTTTCCATTTCCTAGATATAACTGATAGCGAATCGTTCCTTTACTGGTCTGAAATTCAACCTTAGCCAGGGACGAATTTCCCCCAGCTCGGTCAAATGTAATACTTTGTCCTGATGGTGCCTGAATTCCTTTAGGAACTGTCAACTTTTGACTGTCATTACTGATTGTGTGCCCATCTAAGTTTAGACTAGTCTTTTGCTGACTAGCTACACTGCGTTTTTGAGTTTCCCGATAGAGTTCTTCAAACTCCATAAAGAAAATCTGCTCCTCTACCGCCGCAAAAGTGGACTGGACAGAGCCGGATAAGCCCAAGGCAAGGATACTCACAAGTCCCAAAACCAAGAGGCTTTCCAGCATGGTAAATGCCTTAATCTGCAACGGTTTGACTGGTATTTTGTTTAGCATGGTATTCTTTATAAGCTTTAGCCTGTTCTTCTGTGATTCGCCCATCTGCTTGTAACTTACTTAGGCTAGCATCTTCATTTTTATCCAAACTATAAAGCTCTGCCTGGCTTTCTACCACCTTAACAACAGCAGCTTTCCCTTTGTCGTTGACTGCTTCTTTTTGCTTGGTCAGATTAGGTACAAAGAGCAGGAGAAGCACGCTGATGATGAGCAAGACCACCAACATTTCCACAAGTGTGAAAGCCTTCACTTTCGCTTTTTTCAAGAATGTCATGAGTTTTTTCATTTTAAAAATTTACCTCCATATTTTGATACATGGGCATGAGCATTGCCGCATAAAGTAAAACGATAATCAGAGCCACAAAGATAAAGACCAATGGCTGCACCAGATTCATGGTACGATTGACTCGGGTAAAAAAGGTTTCCCAAGTTTTTTCAGCATAGATTTCCAACTCACTCCCCAGCTTGGACTTGACTTCCCCATACTCGATGATAAGACTCAACTCCTTTTTAAAGAAAGGATAGGTTGCTATTGTTTGAGAAAATTCCCGACCATTTTGTAGGGCTTGAGCCAAATCTCGACCGATTTCTTTAAAGAGTTGGGAACCTTGTTCCTGCATGATCTGAAAAATCTGCATCAGCTCCATCCCCTGCGAAATCATATTCCCCCATTCACGCGCATAATAAGCTGTCAAATAGGTTTGCACAAAGATTCCAAGAAAGGGAAGGCGTGCTAAGATAGAAAAGACCCGCATCTTAGAACTTCTTTTATAAAAAGTTAGTGCTAAAAGGACACCTACTGAAACAAACCCTACCATGCCTAGAAAAATTTGTGGCAGATTACCGATAATTTGAGTGGCAATATTGCTACTATCCAGTTGTGGTAGTAGGTAGTTGCGTAGTCCCAGCATAATTAAGAGAAGAAAACCCAGCAAAATCAAGGGATAGGTCGCTACTTCAATTAGTTTTTTCTTGACCTTGGCAAGATTGTCTAGATACTCTTCTATCTTTCCCAAACTCAGGTGGAGATTTCCATGGACTTCCGCTAGGGATAACTGAGTGACAATGGCACTTGAAAATCCCAAACTTTCCATCATTTCTGAGAATGATTTCCCCTGAGACAAGCCCGTGCGCATCTGGGTCACACACTGCTTGTCCAATAATGCACTCCTATCTAAAAAGGAGATGGTCTCCACCAGATGAAAACCACTGGAAAAGAGATTGTTAAACAAGGTAATGATATTTTTTTGCTTAGCTGTAGCTAATTTTTTCCATTTCAGCCTGAAGACTTGTGATATGTCCATCTTCAAGAAGCTGGTCAATCTGCTCATTCCAGCTAGTTGGCTGGTGTTCTTGATAGTCTTTGTTTGCAAAGTCAACGATTCCTCCTCCCCCGATTAATCTCTGATAGCAGACTCCCTGTAGAACGACTGCTAATTCCTCCTCACTCACACCCAACTCCAGCAAGCGCTCATAAACACCTCTGATACTCTTGGCATGAATGGTTGAAAAGACTGTCGCCCCTGTCAAACTGGCTCTGACCACTGCACGCGCCGTTTCGCTGTCTCGAATTTCTCCGATAATCAGGAGGTCTGGTCGATGACGTAGGGAAAGTTTGATGAGATTTTCATACGTCAACCCGATTGTTTCGTTCAACTGCAACTGGAGCATGTCGTCCTGCTTGATTTCTACAGGATCTTCGATGGACATAACTTGTTGCCCCTTAAAAAGGGACTTAGCTAATTCATGCATCAAGGTTGTCTTGCCACTTCCGACTGGACCAGCAAAAAGATAAAGTCCCCGTTGTCTGTACTGCTTGCCTAATTCTTCAATATCCTGAAACCAAAAATGCAAGTCCTGCTTCTCATCATGCAACAAACGAATAACTAAACTCTCATACCCTCGATAATCGCCTACGGTAGATAAACGTAGGGACGCCATCTTCTGGTCATAGGCATAATCGCAGGAACCAAGTTGACTACGTCGCTTTTCTCCAACATTCATACCAGCTACAAACTTAAAGTGACTGATAACGGCCGCAAACTTTTCAAAATCATAACAACCGATTTTACAGCGCTCGTCTCCGACCCTCATATGAAGCTCATAAGCGTCTAGCTTAGGGACAAAATAAATATCCTGCGCCCCTTTTTTCCGGGCCGAGCGAATGATTTCTTGTGCAATTTCTTGAACCATACTTACCTCCTCACCTATACTATTCGCAAAGATTTGGAAAAATAAAAAAAGCAACTCCAAAAATGTACTGCACCCCAAAAGTTAGACAGAAAAAATCTAAC